>JAYVJI010000066.1:0-16723 GCA_043769435.1 Verrucomicrobiota bacterium | reverse complement strand
CGGACCGATCGGATGGACGAGGCCGGTCCTGCCCAGTCCGGTCATTTCCGCGCTGTCCACTATAGTTGCTGTTTTTATTGGACTACTAATGATAGGAGTGCATAATGGAGGACATGAAAGCCAGCTCAGCCCTGTTTATCGTTCTCTTCGTTTTCTGCCGCTTTTGGGCGGTGCCGGCCTATGGCCAAATCGTGGTGGGCTCTGACGTGCGCACCATCGAAGGCGGGGTTGCGGTGCGCGAGACAGCCGGAATCAGCGGAAATTTTATCGGCACGCAGGGTAACCAGAGCCTTGGCCGCGCCCTCGCCACTGCTACACTGCTGGATGTGACCTACTGGCGGGTGGATTTCGATTTCTCTCCGGACGGCTGGGTGCTTGCTTCCAAGCTGGAGCTGGCCCCGCCCACCTCCATCACGCTGACCTCAGTCGAACCCTCTGATTTGGCGGCGGGTAAGGAAAAAGTAACACTCACGCTCAGGGGCACGAACTTTGACCCGCTAAACCCCATCCGGATCAATCCGCCAAGCTCATTCGGTTACTATGTCGATCCGGCAGATATAACAGTCAATTCACCGACGTCCCTCACCATCATGATCCCGCCCGGTCTGACTCCCGGCTCGGGCTCAATCTTTATACTAGCCTCTATCGGCGAGGGGCAAAGCCGGGCGCGTCCGTATACCGTCACCGCCCCGCCTCCGGTCATCGGTGCCCTGACCCCGAATCTGGCGCACTCCGGAGCCACCTTCACCCTACGGGTGACGGGCACCGACCTGATGACTACCAGCCTCATTTTCTTTGACGGCGGGCTGCTCACGACCATGCCGGTTTATAATGAAACGGAGGACATCATCGCACTGGAGGCCACCGTCACCTCTTTCTACTCGGCCATTCCGGGAGACAAAACGGTGAATATTTTCACTGATGGCCCGGGAGGAGGGCTGTCTGAGCCGCTGAATTTCACGATCGACAATCCCCCGGACACCATCCCGCCTGCGGTGACGATAACCAGCCCCTCATCAGGGGCCGGCCTGGACACGAAGGAGGTCAAAATGACCGGACGGGCCACGGATGACCGCATTCTGAGCAGCGTTTCCGTGCGGGTAAATGGCGGCGCGTGGCGGCCCGCTCAGGGCGTGTCAAACTGGACAGCCTACCTGCCGCTTATTACAGGGAGCAACCTGATCGAAGCCCGGTCGACGGACTCGGCAGCGAATGTTTCATCGATCGCTGCGGTCACCGTGACCACCAGCGGCAGCTTCAGTGACGGGCAGGTCACCAGCGCAGCCATGGTTAACGGAGGCTTTAAATTCACGTTTAAAAGCTTTTCCGGAACCACCTACCGGATAGACTACACCGCCGGGGATATGGACACGCAGTGGACGCCGCTGACGAACAGCCTGCTTTCTACCGGAACGGCGACCAGCTTTGAGCACACCAGCGCTTTGCTGGAAGCCCCGCGCGCCTATTACCGGGCAGTGCGCGAAGGAGCCCAGTAATGTCGCATTCCGTCCTTGAAATGTCACGTGGAGCCGAAAGGTTGAGGCGGTTCCAAGGTTCCACTACAAGATATGAATGACAAGTTTTCCGCCTACGCGCACCCTTCCTCCCTCGTCAGCACTGAATGGCTGGCGGCCCATGTCAATGACCCCGGCCTCCGGATAGTAGAGAGCAACGAAGATGTCCTCCTTTATGATACCGGCCATATCCCGGGAGCGGTCCACATCGACTGGCGCCGCGACCTCAATGACCAGACCGTGCGGGACTACGTAGGCCCGGCGGGGTTTGCGGCACTGTGTGAACGAAATGGCATCACGCCGGAGACCAGAGTCATTTTTTATGGTGATAAATCCAACTGGTGGTCGAGCTACGCATTCTGGGTATTCCAGCTTTTCGGTCACAAAAATGCCGCCCTGCTGGACGGAGGCAGAGCGAAGTGGGTGAGTGAATCCCGTGCGTTGACCCGCGAAGTCCCGGTGCCGGAAAAGTCCCACTACCCGATCCCGGCGAAGCGCGATGATGCCCGCATCCGCGCCTATTTTGCGGAAGCTCTCGCCCACATGCAGGCCGCCAAGCCCATGGTGGACGTGCGCTCCCCGGGTGAGTATCGTGGGGAAGTCACCCACATGCCTGAGTATCCCCAGGAAGGCGTGCTCCGCGGCGGACACATCCCCGGAGCCCTCAGTTGTCCATGGGCCACCGCTGCCAATCCCGATGGCACCTTCAAAACGGCGGAGGAACTCCACCGGATTTATGCTGTCGACCTAGGCTTCAAGAAAGAGGACGACATCATCGCCTATTGCCGGATCGGCGAACGGAGCAGCCACACCTGGTTTGTCCTCACCTACCTGCTCGGATACCCCAGCGTGCGGAACTATGATGGTTCATGGACAGAATGGGGAAACATGGTCCGCTCCCCGATCGAGCGCTCAGCCTGAAGCAATGCAGCAATCGTTTCCTCAACTTCCGGTTGCCAAACTCCGCGTCATGATATTGTTGGCGCTTCGCTGAAAGAGCGTAACGCGCGGTTAGCTCAGTGGTAGAGCACCTCCCTGACACGGAGGGGGTCACAAGTTCGAACCTTGTATCGCGCACCATTTTACTGGACGGCATGAGGGAACCTTCAGATTTACCCCCAGCCTTCCGCACCTGCTTCTTCGGGGATTCTCCGGGAGGTGTATTAGTTAATTAGCCGCCCGTTATTAATCTCAGCATTCCATCTCAGCATTCCCCTCAATCCCTGAGCCGACGGAACAACCAATCGAACGGCAGGAGCCGGGTGGCGACCGCAGCCTGAAGCACCCGCTGGCCGCCGCGATGAAGGAGGAGGGGATGCAGCCAGGACGCCCACCGCATGCGCCGCTGGAAGTTCCTCCGCAGTGTAGCATGCGTTAGCGCGCAGGCTTCCAGCCATGATATCCGGCCAGCCGACCAGCCGGCCAGCGGGGCTGCGGCGGCTAGGGCGGACTGCATGGCCATGGTCATGCCGTTGCCAGTGAAGGGCGGGATGATCGCCGCTTGATCTCCCAGCAGCAGGGCGCCGGCAGCTGCAGCGGGGCCGGGCTGCCAGCCCAGGGCGAAGCTGGTCACTCCTGTCAGGGAGGCGGAATCCATGGCCGCTTTGTCCAGCCGTGCGGCCAGGGCTTCCAGTCCTATGGCCCTCAGCCGCCGGGGCAGCATGGTCTCCCGCGGGCCTTTTTCATCAGGTCCGGCAGGAAGCAGGGCGCAGACATTCACCCGGCCTCCGCCCAGAAGGGTAAGCCCGGCATAGCCCCCGGTGCCCATGTGCATCTCCAGACCGGCTTCCAGAGAAAGGTCCATGTAGTGCGCCTTCAGACCCAGCCATTTTCCGGGGCTGCGCTGGCGGCCATAGGCCCGGACCCAGCTGTCGCCCCCGTGGTTCACTCTGGTGCCGGTTTCCACGCACCCCCCGGCGGATGTTAGGGCATGGGCCATAGCGGCGTCCAGCTCATAGCGCGAGACCGCAAGGGCAGGCTCCGGCAGGCGGGGGCACAGTAGCAGATGATCCCTCAGATACCAGACGGAATGATCATGGCGCGGGCAGTCTTTCACCAGTGCCTCCGCACCCAGCTCGCTCCATTCCTCTGCAGACAGGCCAGAGATAAACTCCCCGCAGACACGATGCCGGGGATACGTGCCAGCCTCATGAAGGTGAACAGGAACTCCGCTGCGGCGCAAGGCCAGTCCCAGCCCCAGGCCCGCCAGTCCTCCGCCCGCGATGTTAACCGTCTGCATCTCCGTTAGTGCGCTGGCTTACTCAGCAGATCTGCAAATCCGCTGGTCTCCTTGATGACGACTTTCCCGTCCACCGCCATTCCCGCGCGGGCCTCGACTTGCGGATGCGTCTTCCGCAGCCACTCGATGCCCTTTTCCGGACCCATGACACAAACCGCCGTCGCCAGCCAATCAGCAAGGGCTCCTGTGGGAGCGACGATGCTGACCTGCACCGGACGGGTCATGCCCAGACCAGTAGCCGGATCTATAATGTGGCTGTAACGTTGACCATTGATCGATACGGATTGGAATAAATCGCCGCTCGTCGCCACGGCCGCATCTTTGAGGAGCAATACAGCGCGGCCCTCTTCCTGCTCATCTGAAAAAGGCGCCAGTGCCACACCCCAGAACGCCCGGTCCGGAGGGTGCCCGGACACAAGGACCCCACCCCCGGCATCCAGCATCGCTGCTGTGATACCGTGCTTTTCCTTCACAAGGCTGAGCGCCGCATCCTGCGCCCATCCCTTGGCTATGCCTCCCAGATCCAGCTTCATGCCCGGTTTAGCCAGGGTCACGGTACTGTCCTTGATGTGCATGGCCTGCCAGCCAGTGGCCGCCCGGGCTGCTGCCAGCAATTCCGGCTCCGGCAACTGACGGGATTTTCGCGAGCTGCGCCATAGTTGAACGCAGGGCCCTATGGTGATGTCAAAGGCTCCAGTGCTCTCCGCTGCGGCGGCGGCAGAAAGGCTAAGCACGGAGAGCAGGTCCCCTCTCACCGCGACGGCCATTCCGCTGCCCGCCGTGGCAGAGAGCCTGCTTAGTTCGCTGTCGGGCTTGTAGTCACTCATGATGGCGTCGATCTCCGCTATCCGTCCAAACGCAGCCCGGGCCGCCGCTCCAGCCTTTTCCTGGTCAGAAGCATACAGCTTCAGCGTCCACAGCGTCCCCATGTGTGTCTCCTGGAAAGTAAACGGTGCCTCCGCACCCGGGATCCGGCTGTGAAAACTGAACAGGAGAAAAATCAGAACGCGCATCATGTTCAATCATTAAACGCAGAAGCACATTTCACCAGTGCCCTTTTCAAGATCCCTAGGGGCAAAGGGGGCAAAGAGCAGTCAGCGCCGCCAACCTGTGCCGGACACTGGTTCGTCGGTCTGCGTGCCGCCGGCTTCTGCCCAATGATGCACCGTGACCGCATCCAGCGAAGGGGGTGATGAGAGCTTCCACCGCTCCACCCGGTCATCGCTGAAGTGAATCTCGAATCCATTGTTGCCGGTGTCGGTCATCCTGCCTGTCGCGGTGCGTTTGGGCTCGGTGACTTTTACCGTGCCGTCGGGCGCGACCTCGCAGGTCTGCTGGACGCCATTCTGGAACATCACCTGCCATGTGCCGCCTGCCCATTTCGCTGGGTCAGCCTTTTTGCCTGCGGCGAGGAGTTGCTCCACGCGTCGGGTATAGGCAGGGAAGAAGCGATCGCTGCTCCATGCGTTGCCGTGGTCCTTATCAGCTGAGGCGAAAACGTTGAGGAGTTTTTGCTCTGCGGAAGGCGTTAGGATTTCCGCGCGTCCTACGATCACGCGCGTGGTTTTCGCTGGCGGGGGTGAGACGGTAAGCGGCAGCACCTTGTCCACATATGCGGGCGGCACGACCCAGAACACGCGCAGTCCGGGACGCAGGAAGTAGCTCTCCCACCATGTCTGGAGCATGGCATCGGCCTCGCGGCGGAGGAGGCCGGCATCTGTCAGCATCTTCGCCGCGCTTTCGAACAGCGGCCGCTTCCAGTCGCCGCGGAAGGCGGTGGACGCGAACTCCACGGGCACTTCAGCGCCTTTTCCATCAGCGCCCGCAGCGGGCACGGCAGGCGGAACGATCCAGCGTGCTTCGCCGGTCTGGCTGAGTTCATAGACGAGCCAGTGCGCGACCGGCTCGGCGCTGCGGCTCGCCGCTTTGAGCGTGGAATCCGTCGCCGTAAACGTCACGGGAAGCTGGAGATTTCCAAGTCCGCGGTAGAAGAGATACTTCTCTGTTTCGCCTTTTGCATTCGTGACGAGCGCAGCATCCGTGCGGCGGGGATGCAGCCAGCACGGGGATTCTTGGCCCTGAAACACACGCGCCGCTTCGTCCTCGCCAGCTGGCTCCACCTTTACGTTCCAGCGGATGCTGCCTGCACGCGGCTGGCTGAAATCGAGCCTGTTTTCCCCTGTCGGGATTCCTTTTGGGTCACGCTTGATAGGCGGCAGCACCTCGCCTGCGCTGCGCTCTGGAAACCACTCGCTGATCATGCCGCCGTGGAAATGCACATCCACCTGCGCCTCGAATTCACGGTCTGTGTAGAAATACACGACAGGCGTTTCCATCCGCACATTCACCATCGCCAGCGGACGCTCCCAGTGGATTCCTTTCATGCCGGGCGCAGCGGCAGTGGTGGTCAAGCCGTCGATGCGCCTGACAAACGGCGGCAGCGGAGCCTCCTCGCGCTGCACGCCATCGAGGTGTGCGCCGTCGGAGCCCATGACAGTGGTGAAGGTGCCCCATTCGTGGACGGTGAAGTCGTGGGCGCTGGATGCCGCAGTGAGGGCGGCGATGAATGTTAGGGCGATTTTGGTTTTCATTGATTTGGTGGTTGGGTGGTTGGGTGGATGTGCGCGGCGGGTTTTGCCTCCGGCTAACCCGCGGCGGGTTTTGCCTCCGGCTAACCCGCGGCGGGTTTTGCTTCCGGCTAACCCGCGGCTGGCTGAGTGTGTAGAGGGAGGCGGGAAGCTACTCGCTGGAACCCTCGTCGCTCCAGAGGCAGGTCAGCGGGAGGCGAAACTAGGACCACGGCTGGGGAAATGGTGGCTACGGTTCATGGAGTTTGGATATCCGGTCCTGCGGCCAGCCGGAACGTTTCAGGAAGGCGCCAGCGGCCGCTGCATCACGCGAGTGCCAGTTGCGGAAAATATGTGTTAGGGCGGCCTCGCTCGTTGCTGAATCAGAGACCGTGTCGGCCCAGCGCAGGGCGCTTTCGGGGTCGATGTCCGCGACCTGACGTGCAAAGGTCATGCGCGCGGTGTCGCTGAGCGGACCGGCGGGCTGCTGGTTGAGCCAGCGTCCGGCGGCATCCGGGTCCTGCTGCGCCCAGACGTTGATAATCTTCACGAGCGTGTCCGGGCCTGGCACGTGCTGGGTCCACCATTGCGCGGCTGCGGAGGGATCCCGCTGCAGCCAGATGAGGCCCAGCGAATCCATGAGCCGGGTACGCTCCCATGCCGGCTCCGCGTTCTCCACTGCGGCGGCGGCTTGCTGCGGGGATTGACGCGCCCAGTGCTCAATGATCGCGCGGCGCGCCCGGATGCGCAGGTCCGCCTCGGGCATAGCGGCGGCGAGTTTGGAAATGCGCTCGCGATCCTCTGGCGTGCGCACGTTTTCCAGGATGCCGCGCAGTGCCTGCTCCTGCTCAGCGGGATTTTGCAGATCACGGATGCGCTGGAAGGCCTCAGCGGCATCGCGGCGCGCCAGCGTGCGGAAGGCGGTGGTCACTATCTGGAAATCGTCGGGGCGCAGCGTGCGGGTGCTCGTCTTACCGCCCCAGCCCATCACGGCGTCAGGATTCTTCGCCGCCCACGCGTCGAGAATGCCGAGCCGCAATTCCGCCCGGCGGGCTTCAGGGGCCTCAGTCGTTGTCCATTCCAGAGCTTCGCGCGGCGATTGCTCTGCCCACAGGCTCACGAGATTCGATGTCAGCAATCCGCGCACCCTCTCGTCCTGTGCTGCTGCGGCCTGCGCGAGCGCTGCACGCATGTCCTCCACACGGATGCGGCTGAGGAATGTCAGAGCCCGCGCTGACTGGGCCACGCCTTCACCGCCGCGCCACTCTGCGGCCGCCGCAGCGACGAGGGCGGCAGCGTCTTCCTGAGCCTCTGCCGGTTTCACCGGAGACGCAGTCGAGGCGGCTTGCGGCGCGGGCTTTACAGCCAATTCAGTCGATGGCCCGGCCACATGCATGACTGGAGAAGGAGGCTGGCTCCGCACGATCATCGTTCCTGCAATACCTGCCGCAGTGATCAGTGCTGCGACTGCTGCCGCAGCCTGCCAGCGGGCGGCGGCGCTCATGCCCGCCACGGCACCGCCCAACGTGCCACCCGCGCGCGCTCCTGCTGCAAGCGAACGCACAGCGAGTCCCTGCGCGAATCCCGCGGGGGCCGTGCCCGCCATTCCTGTCACGAGCATCGCCGCGAGCGCGCCACCGGTGCTGAGTATGCCGCGCCGCTCCAGCGCAGAACGCAGCCGCTCCAGCGCGCGGGACACTTTCTTCTGTGCTGAGTCATCGCTCATGCCCAGCGCCGCTCCCACGGCATGGTAGTCCTTTTGCTCAATGTAGCGCAGCACGATGGCATCGCGGTCTGAGCCCGGTAGCGTGTCGAGCGCGGCATCAAGGAGCGGTGCGCAGGCCGCCCAGTCGGTGTCGCCAGGGGCGGCGGTAGTGGTGTCAGTGGAGTTCATAGCCTGTTCCTCGCGCCGCCGGCGCTGGCGTTCGCGGCTGGTCATCTTCGAGGCGACGAACCCCGTATGCCGATGTAGCCAGCCGCCCGGTGGAGTGTCCGCAGAGATGCCTGCCGCCTTGCGCGCAAAGTCCGCGAACACCGTCTGCACCACATCCTCCGCCAGCGCGTGATCACCATTCACCCGGCGCAGCGCAGCGAGGTAAACCGGTGACACATGCCGCCGCACCAGTTCCGTGAATGATGCCGCACAGGCCGCCGCCGCATACTGCCGCAGGAGCGTGCGGTCGTCGGCATCGGTGATGGTGGCAGAGTGGATCATGGCTTTCACTGTACCAGAACCAGCCGGCGGGCGGAATCCGACAAAATAATTTACGGAATCGCGCGGCGGCTCATTGCACCTCCGGGGGCTCGATCGTCTCGTCCCGGGTGCGGGGATGGTTAAGGTATTCTGCGGCGAGGTCCTCCAGTTCCATGACGCTGCGGACCTGACTGAAGCGTCCGCGCAGGGCGCGTCCGGCGGGGAGCCCGCGGCTGTAGGCCATGAGCCGGCTGCGCATGGCCTGGACGGTGAATTTTTCCTCACCATACCGGCCGTGTTCCAGGGCCATGCGGCAGTGGCGCAGGATGAATGCCCAGCGTTCAGCCGCGGGCACCGGGGCCGGTTGGGTGCCTGTGGCCAGCCAGTGCCGGGCATCCCGGAAAATCCACGGGCTGGTCATGGCGGCCCGGCCTATCATGAGCCCGCGGACCTTCGTTTCCTTCATCCGCTGCTCGATGTGCCGGCCATTGCTTAGATCACCATTACCTATCACCGGGATCCTAGCGTGGGCGGCACAGTCCGCGATGACGTCCCAGTTGGCTAGGCCGGTATAGCCCTGAGCGCGGGTCCGCCCGTGGATGGCCACGGCCGCTATCCCGCTTTCCTCCAAAATGTGGACGACCTCCCGCGCATTGATGGTATTTTCATCCCAGCCGATGCGCATCTTCGCGGTCACGGGCACGGGGGCCGCCGCTTTCACTATAGCCTGAGCCACGGCGGCGAGCGCCGGGCAGTCCCGCAGCAGGGATGAGCCCCCGTTTTTACTAACTACTTTGTTGACCGGACAACCAAAGTTGATGTCGATGAAGTCAGGCTCCTTCCATGCAATGATTTTGCGCGTGGCTTCGGCCATGGCCACCGGAGCTGCCCCGAATATCTGCACCCCCAGCGGACGCTGAGCATCATCAAATTCCGTGTATTTCCGCGTGCGGTCATCCTGCCGCACGATGCCTTCCGCGCTGACGAATTCCGTAACCATAACGTCTGCGCCCAGTTCCTTGCAGAGCTTGCGGAATACATAATCCGTGATGCCCGCCATAGGAGCGAGATAGAGCGGCACACGTTCAGGATGGAGCCAGGGCAGCATAGTTCAGATTTCCCTGTCATGGTGAAACACAGGGGCCGGCAGCGCTTGGCCGTGCCGGGCCGTCCGGTGCCACAGCCACCCCTCGCGGCAACGGGGATTTCGTGATTTCACTGATTTCACTGTTATTCCTGCTATTCTTGGGATTCCCGGAGCCGCAGCCGACAAGAGAAACTACGCTTTACAGCCCTGTATCATGCATTACACGTATGCTCCTTCATACATGAGAGCCGTCTGCCATACTAAACCCCGCGCCTTGCTGGCCGGACCTGAGGAATGCCCGGCGGCACCATGAGCGATTTCTTTGACAACTGGACTGTGCAGGTGCGCAAGGGCGTGCTGGAATACTGTATCCTGACGGCATTAAGCGGCGGGGAGCAGTATGGCTATGCCCTCGTGAAACGACTCTGCT
The DNA here is from genome assembly GCA_043769435.1 of Verrucomicrobiota bacterium. Classification (GTDB taxonomy): domain Bacteria; phylum Verrucomicrobiota; class Verrucomicrobiia; order Verrucomicrobiales; family V1-33; genus JAYVJI01. The sequence goes on along the minus strand of JAYVJI010000066.1, from coordinate 6,692 downwards.
CCACGCCCGGGCTCTTTGTGGCGGAGGGCTCCATCTACCCGCTGCTGAGCCGGATGCGGGCCGCGGGCTTTGTCGTCGTCCGTGAGGAGGAGTCTTCCGGCGGTCCGGTGCGGAAATATTACACCCTCAGTCAATCCGGATGGGAGGAACTTCAGCATATGGACAGCTACTTTGTTTCCCTGACCATAGCCGTCGGTTCGCTCCGGAACAACCAACCTGCTCCACCTCCGTCATGAACCAAAACACCAGAACCCTGAAATGGACCGCTGCTGCGGGCGAAATCCTGGAGCGCTACTTCACGCGCCGACTGGTGCCCGGGCATCTGGAAGGCGCAGATCCGGAAGAGGTGCGTGCTGACCTGACGGCGCATATAGAAACGGAACTCTCCGCGGCTGGCCTGCGCACGGTGACGGCTGAGGCAGTGGGCCAGGCGCTGGCCCGCATGGGAGAATCTCTGCCCGCTGAAAATGTGCCGTATGCCCCGCCGGCCAGTGCCACCCCGGACACCATAACCATGCCGGCGCTGCCCGCCAAACCTTCCGTGCTTTCCCGCTTCAATTGGCTGATGCTGGGCGGGGTCATCTGGCCAGTAGTGGCGCTGCTTTTCGAAATCCTGACCGGCGATTGTGCAGACCTTTTATTCGATCCCATTCCAACCATTTTCCATGTCCTGCTGGTCGCGCTGGTCCCTGTGACCTGCTTTATAGCAACAAGATTTCTGAGAGGAAGGCTACCGCTGAATTGGCGCGCGGCTGTGCACTTTCTGAGAGGGGTGGCCCTGCTGGTGTCCTGCTGGTATACCGTGCTGTTTGCTGTTTTTGTGCCGTATGCCATCCCCGGTATAGCCTTGATGGGTATGGGTCTGCTGGCGCTGGCCCCGCTGGCAGCGCTGCTGGCGGTGCTGCTCCTGGGCAAAAAACTCCGAGCGCAGGGAGAGTCCAGCGGTCAGCCGCAGGGCCGTGCCTGTCGGCGTGGCATCTGCGTCGCAGTGGTCGCCGTGCTCGCGCTGGATGGTCGGGAATTGCTGACCAGGATCACTGTCCATGCTGCGCTGAAGGCCACTCCTCCATCGGCTGGCTGGGTCCAGGCGCTGCGTCGGGCTGGCTCTACGGAGGTGATCCGTCAGATGGCGTATGAGGGTAGAAAGCGGGAATCGATGCGGCCTGGCAATGCGCCGGTGAGCCCAGCTGGATTCTTGACCCAGAGGATGAATCTAGCGGTGAGGGACGAAGCGGGAGAGTTCACTAATCCGGCCCGGGATTTGTTTTTCAGGATCACCGGAGAGAGCTTCAGTGCGAAACCTGTGCCTAAGCGCTGGCGCCCATTGCGAGGCTTTTTTGGAAACAATGCCGTGGATTACAACCGGGGCAGCAACACGGTGGCGGGCGTGACGGGGGATCTCTCGTTGCGGGAAAGCCGGATGGACTGGCATGTGGAGGACGCCTCCGGACTTGCCTGGGGTGAGTGGACCTTTGATTTCCAGAACAACGGGCAGACCGCGGAGGAGGCAAGGTGCCGCATCCGCCTGCCGCAGGATGGTTGTGTCAGCCGCTTGACCCTGTGGGTGAATGGTCAGCCGGAAGAGGCCGCCTATGCCTCGGTGCCCACGGTCAAAGCTGCCTATAAATCGGTAGCAGTGGTGCAACAGCGGGACCCTGTGCTCCTCACCCAGCCGGAGCCGGGAGTAGTCTTCATGCAGTGCTTTCCAGTTCCGGCGGGCGGCCGGATGAAGGTCCGTGTCACCTTCACAGCACCCCTGCCGGCAGACGGCCGGTTTTTACTGCCGGTCCTCGTTGAGCAAAACTTCGACATCTCTCCCGACACTACTTTTCCCCTGTGGGTGCAGGCGCGCGGTGCCCTTGACGCCCCTCCGGAATATCATGCCAGCATCGCTCCGGTGGATGGGTTTTCCGTCCTGACCTGCCGCCTGCCACAAGCGTTGCTGGCGGGGCGGGGCACTGCCTTCACCTGCAAGGGGAAGCCCGCAGAAAAGGTCTGGTGCAGTGATCCCTTTGCTCCTCAGGAAAAGCAGGCCATCACCGCAACGAGGACGAACGCCGGACCAGGAGCCGGCACCGTGGCCGTGGTGGTCGATGGCTCAGCCGGCATGGGGCCACACGCGCCGGCTCTGGCTGCGGCTTTGGGCACCCTTCCAGCCATTCCCTTTATGGTTTTCCTAGCAGGAGAACAGGAAACGCCAGCCGCCGCAGAACTGCAATCCGCCGTCCGGACCGTCCGCGACTTCTCATTCACCGGAGGCGTGGACAATACTCCGGCCCTGCTCTCAGCCATCGACTGGCTCCGCGGCAAGCCCTCGCCGGTCCTGCTCTGGGTGCACGGTCCTCAGCCGCTCTCGCGGCACAACAGGAGCGGGCTGGAGCAGGTGCTGGAGCGCGGGGGATTCCGCGGCACCCTCTGCGACTGCCCGGCCGGCTCCGGTGAAAATACGATAATGCGCGCCTTTCAGGAGCAGCCCGGGGTCACCACGCGTGCCCTGTGGTGGGATGGCACCGCAGCCATGCTGCCCGGCCTCTTTCGCATGGCCTGTGGCGGCTGCGGCCCAGCCTTCACTTGGAATACGGAACCCGCAGGGACCCAGCCGCCGCCCGGGGCAGTTCAAGTCAGTGAGACTCTGGCGCGCTGGCATGCGCTGGATCTTTACCGCGCGCTCGCTCCCGGGGACAGGGATGCCGCCATCAAACTGGCCGCCACCTATCAGCTGGTGACACCACTGACAGGTGCGGTGGTGCTGGAAAAAAAGAGTGACTACGCCGCGCACGGATTGAAACAGACGTCCGGGAAGCTCCAGCAGGTCCCGGTGATACCCGAACCCTCCTCCAGCCTCCTCCTCTTCGGCGGGGGCCTTGTTTTGCTCCGACGGACGCGGAAGACCCCGCGCCGCTGAGCCCCGGGCCTAGCTTTGTCGCCATAGGTTGGGTGCTGTCTTCTGCCACAGCCGACAGGGAGGGTAATACTTCAAGTGCCGGGAAAAACTTTGACTCGCGGTGACAGTGTGCTAATGTGCTGCAAAATTAGCACACAAGATGAACCCGTTTTCTCCACATCCGTTTCGTTCCTGCATACACCATATCATGGCCTTGGTGATGTTGCTGTGGTGGCCCGCTAGGCTTTCTGCTGCCACACATGATGCAGAGTGGAAGCAGGTGGAGGAACTCCAGAGCACGGAGAATTCACAATCGGTGATTGCCTTGCTATCGAAGATTGAGGCGGCCTGCCTTGCGGAAAAAGACTGGCCTCAGGCCGCCAAGGCAGTCATCATGCGGCTGGCGACCCAGTCTTCCCTCGAAGGCGATGCCCCTGCTCATTTGATAAAGCTGATGGATGAGGCCGTGGCAAAATCTCCGGCGGAGTTATTGCCGGTGCTGCAGGTCGCTCAGGCAAAGGCATACGCGGATTATTTTCTGCAAAACCGGCGCGAACTGATGAGCCGGACGAAATCCGGTGCGGCTCTAGGTCAGGATATCCTAACATGGGATCTCTATCAGGTCATGGCCGGGGTGGATGCACGGTTTCAGAAGGCACTGAGTGCTGCTGGTGCTCTCAAGCAGACCCCCATTGTCAGCTGGGAGGTATTGTTGACGGACGGGCAGCTGCCGGACAGTTATCAGCCGACGCTTTATGATTTAATAGGTAGGCTGGCGCTGCAGTTCTATACCGGTGGGGAACAGGCTGCCATTGAAGCCCGCGCACAGGATGCCTTTGAATTTGCGGCGGACTCCCCGGCGTTAGGGAGCATGGACGAGTTCATCGCATGGAAACCGGCTGCGGGCAGTGCGCCAAAGCAGCGGGCCGTCCAGCTGTATCAAGCCTTGCTGGCATTCCACCGCAATGACGCCGATCCGGGAGCACGCGCTTATCTGGATACCGAGCGGCTGACGTGGGCTGCGGGGGCTGCCGCCGGGCCCGGTGCAATGGAGCGCAGGGCCAGTCAGCTGAGATCGCTACACGGGATGCACACCACTCACGAGGTCTCCCTGAAAGTGGCAGAAGTGCTGGCGGGATCCATGATCACGGCGGGAAAGCCTGCGGAGGCCCATGCCTTACTAACCGAAGCACTGAAGCTTCATGGGGAGTCAGTTTTCGCGCCGACCTGCCGCAACCTGTTGAAACAATTAGAGCAAAAGCAACTCTCGGCATCGACGGAGATGATCTGGAACAATGCTGGACCTGAGATCGAAATCACATGGCGCAATCTCGACAAGGTATTCCTGCGCCTCAACCGGGTCTCTGAAAACCCGGATCCCCAAGTACTGGCAGGGATACTTGAAGATGATGCAGCGATGGAGCGAATGCTGCGCCGGCGATCCGCCCGCGACTGGAGTTTCAAGCTTCAAGACGGCGACGACTACAAGGAGCACCAGTGGCGGTCGCCTGCTCCCACAGATATGAAGCCGGGGCTCTACTTGCTGGCGGTCAGCGGCAGCGTGGAGTTCTCGAAAAGGAACAACCACTTGTCTGTGACGCCGGTGTGGGTCACTCCACTATCGCTGGTGACGCGGGTCAGGAATCCGGACGCAGGCACGGGAGTCGACGCTTGGGTGCTGGACGCTGTCTCAGGCGACCCGCTGCCGGGAGCTGAGGTTTCCATATGGCAACAGGACAAGAATTCGGAAAAGCTGGTGATCGGCCAGACAGTGACAACCGATGCAGATGGCTATGCCCGCGTCACAGGCAAAGCAGGTGAAGGAAGCGTCGTCTTCGCCTCCAGGGAAGGAAATACGGCTGCCTCAGAGGAATTGACCACGGAGACACCGGCCAAGCCGGCCAAAACCTCGACGTATTTTTTCACAGACCGGTCGATCTACCGGCCGGGGCAGATGATTCAGTTCAAAGGCATTCATGTGATCCATGACACCGGCCGCAATGACTACCGCACGCTGGCCGGTGTGAAACAGCACGTGGTGTTGAAGGATTCGAATCAACGCCAGCTGGCTGCGCGGGATCTCACGACGAATGCCTTCGGCTCGTTCAGTGGCAGTTTCACCGCGCCGGCCCAAGGCATCACCGGCACCCTCTCACTGGAAGTGAATGATGGCTCCCAGAGCATCAGGGTGGAGGAATACAAACGCCCTGAATTCAAGGTAGCAATAGAACCTCCTGCGGTGAGCCCCCGCCTCGGCGAGGCGGTCGTGGTCAGGATCACCGCTAGGGCATACACGGGATCCGTTGTGGATGGAGCACAGGTGAAATGGCGGGTGACGAGGACTCCTGAGTTTTCCTCATGGATGCGCAGCAGCTGGGGGTTCAGCCCCGGAAGCACAGAAAAAGAGATAGCACATGGGAATACGGTGACCGGCCCTGATGGCACCGTGGAGGTATCCTTCTCGGCAGATCCTGACACATCCATAACAACAAACCCGCAGACTTGGTTCACCTATGCCATCCATGCTGACGTCACGGACCCAGCAGGGGAAACCCGGAGCGCGGAGCGAACCGTGAGTGCCGGATACGTGGCCATGCAGGCAGAACTGAGCGTTGATGATTGGCAGACGGTAAAGCAGCCGGTGCCGTTTTCCATAAGCACTAGGAGCCTCGACCGCGAGCCGCTGAAGGCATCCGGCAAGCTAACAGTCTATCGCTTAAAAGCGCCTGACAAAGTGTCACGTCCACGGCTCCCGGATGAGGAAGCCAAGGCTCCGGATCTCAGCGACGCAGAAAACTGGGAAAACGGGGAAGTCGTGCAGAGGGTGAATGCCGTGACTAACGAAACTGGGGAGGGGGAGGCAGCGGTAAAGTTGGGTGCAGGGGCCTACCGGGCAGAGTTTGAAACGAAGGACCGGAAGGGGAAGCAAGTCCTCGCTAAAGTAGTCGTGGTAGTCGTCGATCCGGCGGCGGAGAAGTTCCCGGTTAAAGTGCCCTTCCATCTGAATGCCCCCTCATGGAGTCTCGAGCCAGGTGAAAAACTGAACGCCATCTGGGGCTCCGGTTATGACCGCGCCCGGGCCTTGATAGAGATCGAGCACCGGGGAAAAACCGTGCAGCGATACTGGACGGATGCCGGGAAAACGCAGCGGACCATTCCCTTCACGGTGACGGAGGCTCACCGCGGCGGGTTCACGGTCAGGGTGCTCCAGATGCGGGAAAACCGGCTCATCACGGAAGACACCAAAGTGAGTGTGCCATGGAGCAATAAGGCGCTGGACCTCAAGTGGGAGCACCTGACCTCGAAGCTGGAGCCCGGGGCAAAGGACACCTGGACGCTGACGGTTTCCGGCCAGGGAAAAGGCACGCCCGGCGTAGAGACGGCTGCGGTGCTGTATGATGCCTCGTTGGATGCACTGGAGAGCCACAGCTGGCACCATGGATTTGAATGCTTCCGCAGTGAGGAGCCCGGCGCGGAGGCTCTTGCCTTCAATGCGTTCTCAGAGCTTGGCAACGTGTCTGAGTGGCAAGTTACCGGAGAGGCGGAAAAGACCTCGCTGCGGCGCTGGGAAGTAGGGGACTTGGGGAGCTTTGCAGTGCTCAACTACGATAGGTCGGTCGCGCCAGCTAGTCTAGCCCGGGGCCTTCGATTTGGAAACGATGCACTGGCAAAGGCCAGTATCGACAGGATTTTCGCCTCAGGCGGCAGCCACCAGGCGGAGGCGTTTGCGCAGCCGGAGGCTTCCGCGTCCAGTGGATCTGCCAGCGCGCAAAAGCCGCGCGCACCGGCTCCGGCTGTGGCTCCAGGG
>JAYVJI010000065.1:0-3846 GCA_043769435.1 Verrucomicrobiota bacterium | reverse complement strand
CATTCCCTTCACCGGAGCCAGCAGCCTGACGGGTGCAGATCAAGTGATGCTCTGGCGCGGCGACACAGTATTAGGTGCGGCCTCCTACATGGTCAACTTCTACGCCGGGACCACGACCCGGAACCATTACACCCCGAGCGGCAACAGCGCCCTGCCGGACATCAATGCCACAGCTCTGTTCACACCGCTGCGCAGCCAACTGATCTGCCCGAAAGTGGCGCATCCAGACTACGTGATGCCGCTGCCCTGGACGCCATGAACCGCCCCCTGAAGAGCGCACCTTCACGGAGCCAGATAGAATAAGGGAAGCAAAATCGAATCCCCGGGGAAGCCATTCCCCGGAGATTTTTTCTTTGCATCGGAGGCCTCGCAGGAAAGGAAACCTACCTACCTAACTCAATTCCCATGATTGATGGCTGATTCAGAAAGGCGATGGCGCGGCGTTCATGCCACGGTTGATATCTGTTAGCAAAATCATGAAAGCCGAGATGACCGCCGTGGGCTGGGGTTTCCAGGATGAACCCTGGGCTCAGTGCAGCCACAGTTGATGGAAAAGAGGACGAGTCCAGCAGGGGATCATTCAGGGCATTCAGCAGCAGGGCGGGTATGGCTATCTTGCCCAGCAGCGGCAGGGCGGAGGCCCTTTGGTAGTAGTCTGCGGCTCCGGTGAATCCGTGTAGCGGGGCGGTGACATGTTCGTCAAATTCCACTATGTTGTGGATACGCTCCGGGATCGACGGGTGCAGCAGGTGGGGGAACCTCCGGGATTTTCCGGACGCTTTTTGCAGTAGGGTTTTGAGGAATCGCCGCTGATAGATCCGGTTGGCTGTTCGCTCATCGAGGGCCAGTGCGCTGGATCCCAGATCGACCGGGGCGGAAATGCCGATAACTGCTGAGACCGCTGGATGTGCAGGAGCCTCACCTGCGTATTTCAGAGTGACATTTCCCCCGAGGCTGAAGCCCACCAGTGCTATGTTCTCGTAGTGGCATGCGGCGTGTCCGACCAGGAAGCGGAGGTCACCGGTTTCTCCACTGTGGTAGGACCGGAGCAGCCGGTTACTGGTGCCGCTGCAGCCGCGGTAACTCCATGCCAGCACGTCCCAGCCTGCTTGTGTTAGGGAGGAGGTCATGCCGCGGATGTAAGAGGCACGGTGGCTGCCTTCTAGTCCGTGTGAAAGTATCGCCAGCCTGGGCTGGCCGTGCTGCGACCACGCGACGTCGATGAAATCCCCATCATCAAGTTCCAGCCGCTCTTCACGTGTCCATGCCTCCGGCGCCCCCGGCAGGAACGTGGAAAGTATGGTAGCAAGATGCCCGTGCCGCAGGAGGCGGGGCGGGAGGAAGGCTGACGGAAGTTCGGGCACGGCAGCTGGTCAGTGGCGGAAGGCGATGCCTGCCATTTCCACTGGATGCAGGCCGCTCTGCAGGAGGGCAGGGGGACTGCCATCAGGGAACATCTTGCCCGGGTTGGCGATCCCCAGCGGATCAAAAACGGCACGGATGGTGTGCATCGCTTCGATGTCATCCGCGCTGAACATGTCGGGCAAAAAGGCGCGTTTTTCGAGGCCTACTCCGTGTTCACCGGTGATGCTGCCGCCCATGCTGGTGCAAAGGCGGAGGATCTCTGCGGCGGCTTCCTCCGCGCGGTCGTGCGCTCCGGCTTCCCGGCCATCGTACATGATGAGCGGGTGCAGATTGCCATCTCCTGCATGGAAAACGTTAGCGATGCGCAGGCCATGGCGGTCAGCGATGCGGGCGATCCCGCGCAGGGCTTCGCCCAGTCTGCGACGGGGCACTACGCCGTCCTGGACGATGAAGTCCGGACTGAGCCGGCCTACGGCGCTGAAGGCACATTTCCGGCCCTTCCAGATTTTGAGCCGCTCATGTTCATTCCGTGCGACCTTGATGCAGGTTGCTCCGCTGCCTTCAATAATCTGGGCGAGGCGGCTGCGGTCCGCCTCTACTTCCGCTCCTGGGCCTTCCAGCTCGACGATGAGCATGGCTGCGGCATCCGGCGGATAGCCAGCGTCGACGGCTGCCTCAGCGGCATCCATGGCTAGCCGGTCCATGATTTCCATGGCTCCTGGCAAGATGCCGCTGGCGACGACTGCGGCTACAGCGTTCCCGGCGGCCTCGGTATCCGGATAGCTGGCGAGCACAGTATGATAGGTATCCACTTTTGGTATCAGCCGCAGAGTTATTTCCAGAGCGATGCCGAAGAGCCCTTCGCTGCCGGTGAAAAGCCCTGTGAGGTCAGGGCCGCAGCCTTCTGTAGAGGCTCCACCCATGGTGACCACACTGCCGTCTGCGAGGACGGCTTTGATGCCTGTGACGTGATTGCTGGTCATGCCGTACTTCAGGCAATGAGCGCCGCCCGCATTGAAGGCAACATTGCCTCCGATGGTGCAGATTTGCTGGCTGCTGGGGTCCGGTGCGTAAATGAGTCCGTGGCCCGCGGCCGTTCTGGTTACTTGGGAATTGATGACGCCGGGCTCCACCACGCAGCTGCGTCCGACGGGATCATACTTCAGGATTTTGTTCAGCCTGTTCAGAGCAATAACGACACCGCCTGGTGCCGGCACGCTGCCGCCGCTGAGGCTGGTTCCGCTGCCGCGGGCTACGAAGGGTACGCGATGAGAGTGACAGGCCTGCACTGCCGCTATCACTTCCCCGGAAGACTCCGCCAGCAGGACCGCCAGTGGCTGCTCCGCAAAAGCTGTGAGGCCGTCGCTTTCATAGGCAGTGAATTCCGCTGCCTTCAGTAGCAGCCTGTCCGGGGGAAATATGGCGGCCAGTTTCCCCAGAAAGGCAGCCGTGAGTGGAGCAGGCACAGACATGGCTGGCTATTCCGGTAATACGTTAGGCACGGGTGGCGGTGTCAGCGGACGGAGGTCTGCGGGGACCTCCACGCTTGGTGGTGAAGGCGCTTTCTCCGGCTCCGCGGGCACTGGCGGAGGAAGGCGCGTTTCTGAGGCTGGCTGCGGCAGAGGTTCCGCTCCTGGCGCGGCACTGTCCACTAGGCTGACTTCTCCACTGGCATTCCGCCGGTGCCAGACCGTGCGCATGAGCTTGCCGCTGCGGGCCGACAGGGTGACCACGCCGCGGGTGCCGCCGCCTTCACCACGCAGTGTCAGGATCCACACTGGATCATCCCCTAACTCCCTGGCCCGCACTTTATAGTCTATGACATCAAACCCGATTTTGGCCAGACCCGCCGCGCGGTCTGCGATGCGGAAGGCTCCCACGCTGTCCACTTCCACCTTGCTCAGATCGAAGAATCCGGACGGCTCCTTCCGTGGATAAAACTGTTCATTGGGCACTCCGGGTTCAGCCCGCCCGTTGCTTACGCGATACTCCGTGAGGCTGGTGGGGCTCTGGGAGTCATGGATTACAATGGTCCATCCCTTTGGTTGTGGCATGCCGCCGCCCCCTCTGATTTCCACTACGCCTGCGACATCCTTCCTGCCGGTCACCTCCTTGAAGGCCAGCATGGTATCCAGCAGGCCGGGTGGCTCCGGTGCGACCGGGGGAGGGGCTCCGGGCTCTTGGGAATAAACCACAGGAAGTGACAGGGTGGTGAGCAGTGAAATGACAGTCAGGCGGATCATGGGAAGTAAAGGCGCAGGGATAGGCTTTGGAGGACGGACTTCAAAGCGGAATATTCAAAAATACAGCGGCTGGAATCCAGCGTGGCAGGCGCAAGGAGCCCTACCTGATGCGCGGTTCGTGATCGCGATCGGGGTCAGGCTCGCGGCGGTCAGTGTAACGTTTGGCGCGGGCGTGATGTTCCCGGCGGGCGCGGCGCTCCAGGGTCATCTGGCGCTTCTTCCTGTTGTGGCGCAGTTG
>JAYVJI010000064.1:0-3872 GCA_043769435.1 Verrucomicrobiota bacterium | reverse complement strand
AAGGAGGAGCGGCCCGGTGGCCTAGCTACCAGCCACCGCAAGGGGGAGAACTGGTACGACATGGGCGTCCACATGCTCCATGAGTTTGACCACGAAATCTTCGAGGACATGCGGGACAACATCATGGGGGAGGAGCGCATTCCCGTGCAGCTCGATGCCCGCATCCGCTGGGCCGGCAGCTTCTATCGCTACCCGCTCCAGTTTGGTGACATGATCCGCGGGATTCCGTTTTTCACACTTTGCCGCTGCGTTACCGGACTGCTCCTTTCGCAGTTCTATTTCAAGATGTTTCCCCGTCAGCCGAAAGATGCGGAAGAGGCACTTATTCAGCTCTATGGGCGACCGCTCTATGAGTTCTTTTTCCGTGATTTTACCCATCGCTACTGGGGCTTTCCGACCACTGAGCTGGACGCTAAGTTCATCACCAGCAAGATGCCGCGGCTGACGGCAGTGGATGTGATCAAGAAAGTCCTCGGCAAGGTCGGGATCAAAGACAAAAACATCCACGCTGTGGAGAGCGCCTTGCTGGAAGAAACGCTGCACTACAGCCGTACCGGAGCGGAGATGATGCCGCGCCGCCTCGCGGCCTTCATCCGGAGCAAGGGTGGGAACATCGTGACAGGGCAAGAGGTAACCGCTGTGCATGTGCCTGCCGGTAGAGTCACCGCTGTGGAAACAACGGATCCCTCCGGAGTTGTTAGCCGGCATGACTGCGACTACGTCATCAACACGATTCCGTTACCCTGGCTGCTGCTGAGGATGGGTAGCGCCGTGCCGGGCGATGTGCTGGAGAGCACGACCCACCTGCGCTACAAGCCCATCACGGTTCACGGATTGCTCGTCAATAAGACCAAGTGTCTGGACGCGCTCTATATTTACTACCGTGAGCGGATTTTTCACCGGGTGGGCGACCCGCGGAATGCAGGGCTGGCTGTATCGCCCGCTGATCACAGCGTGCTCATAGTCGAGACCACCTGTGAGGAGGGGGATGATAAGTGGAATGCCACCCCGGAGGTCCGGGACCAGATCATGGCGGATCTGGAGGCCGAAAACATCGTCCACCGGGACCAGATCGTGGAATGGCATGTCATGCACTGCGTGACCGGCTACCCGGTTTTCCGGCTTGGCTTTGAGCCACACTTCAAGAAGGTACAGGAGTGGCTGGCCTCTGTGCCCAACCTGCGCACCGCAGGACGGCAGGGCGCCTTCTGCTATCCTAACATGCACAGCGCCATGCGGCAGGGGGCCACTGCGGCCCGCTCCATCATGGAACAAATTCAAACCGACTCTACCATATCATGAACCGACTTTTTCTCTTATTGACCGCCGTCGCTGCTTTCCTGCTGCCCTCCTGCGCTGGTCTGGGACCAGATGACGGACCGGCAGTTGCTGCTAGGAATGCGCTAATCAAGGCGGAGCCTGGTGGGGATTACTTCATAGGCCGGCGCTACTTTACAGATAAAACCCGTTACTGGGGCTACCTGCGAAAGCCCGGCCAGCTCTGGGAGTCTGCCCGCCTGACAGTAATGGATGAGCACCGCGGCGTGCTCACGCCGGACCGGCTCCAGGAGATGCCCGCAGCAGGGAACGCCCATGGGTTTGACCATAACTACGAGTATAAAGTGTGGGGCAGCTACACCGGGGAGAAGTGTTATGATCCCAATGCGGACATGGAATTGCCGGTATTCGCGGCGCGGAAGTTTGAAGCCATCGATCCCAAGCCCGGTTTTCTGTTCAAACCATCCGACCGCTACAACCCGAAGTACATCCCCGCCAAGGAGGCGCACCGCCAGACCGAGGCTAACTAGCAGAAATCCACCAGCAAATTTCACCGCTTATGAAACGCGTCTGTATTCTCTCCGCAGCGGTGCTCATCACCGGAGCCGTGCTTCCAGCACAGGATAAGAAAAAAGCTCCCCGCCCGGTCCCTGTCCCTCCTGCGGCCCCTGCTGCGTCGGTGTCGCAGGTCAGCGCCGGTCCGCTGGACCCTATCGTTAAGGCAAGGATCGAGAGCTTCTACACCCTGCTCAAGGAAGGCCGCACGGAGGACAGCTACCGTAAGCTTTTTGAGGGCTCCAGTATCGCCAAGGATCGCCCGGAACTGATGACTGACCTCGTGGAAATGACTTCCAAGGTCATGGAGAAATGCGGGCGGATCGAGAGCACGGAACTCCTGCGGGTCCGTCCGGCCGGCAAGTGCCTCCGGGAGGTGACCTTCATCGTGAATTGCCAGAAGCGTCCGTTGCGATGGACCTTCTATGCCTACTTCGGCGAGGGCCGTTGGCAAATGCTGGATACGAATGTATCCCTCGAACCAAGGACCTTTTTTGAAGAACCAGCGGCCCCTGCGGGCAAAGAATAACCGTGGCCCCGAGAACAAAGTTCAGCCCGGTGCTCCGGCAGACAGCCCGGCCCGGAAGCCGCAGGTTTATCGATCTTTTCTGCGGTATTGGCGGGTTTCGCATCGCTTTTGAACGCGCGGGCTGCCAGTGCGTTTTCTCCAGCGACTGGGACAATTACTCGCGGAAAACTTACGAGGCTAATTTCGGAGAACAGCCGCATGGCGACATCACCACCGTGGAGCCAAAACAGATTCCGGACCATGACATCCTGTGCGCGGGATTCCCCTGCCAGCCATTCAGCCTAGCAGGAGTGAGCAAGAAGTTAAGCCTCGGCCGCGCGACCGGCTTTGATGACGTGCGGCAGGGAAATCTCTTTTTCGATCTCGCTAGGATCATCGCCACGAAGCAGCCTCAAGCCTTTCTCCTGGAGAACGTAAAGAACCTGAAGAGCCACGACAAGGGGCGCACTTTCGAAATCATTCACCGGACCCTGACGGAGGAATTGGGATACCACGTCCACCACCGTATCATCGATGCCCGGGCATGGCTTCCCCAGCATCGCGAGCGGATTTTCTTCGTGGGCTTTCGCGAGCCGAGGGCATTTGCATGGCCGGATATTCCCAAGGAGGGGCCGCGACTGGAATCCATCTTGGATCCCGCACCCGGTTGGAAATATACGCTGAGCGACAAGCTTTGGAATTACCTGCAAGCATACGCCAAAAAGCACGCAGAAAAGGGCAACGGCTTTGGATGCAGCGTGTTCGGGCCGGAGGGAGTGGCCCGCACGCTGAGCGCACGCTACTATAAGGATGGCAGCGAGATCCTCATCAGCCAGGGACCGCTGCAAAACCCCCGCCGCCTAACACCACGGGAATGCGCCAGACTCATGGGCTATCCTGAGACTTTTCAGATCCGCGTCTCTGACACCCAGGCCTACCGCCAGTTTGGCAACAGCGTGGCGGTGCCTGTAGTGGGGGCGCTGGCCGCCCAGGTCATCGCCGCCCTAGACAGCCCGGTCACAGTCGCTTCGCCTTCTTCTGCTACTTCAGATCGAATAGCAGAGCAGCTGCATCTGAGTTACCTTTGAGAATCAGTGGGCCGCTGTCGTCGCAGTGAAGTGCATCTCCCGCACTGAGATCCATGTCCCCGCTGGCGATCCCGCCGGAAATAAGCTGTAACCAGACGCCGCGCCCCGCCCTGATTTCATGGGTGATGGATTCTCCCTCCTTCAGGCTCAGCCTGTAGATGTCTGCATCCTGATGGATTGTGGCGGAACCATCACGGCCATCAGCGGAAATGATGAGGGCTTTAGGCAGACTGAGCCTCGCGGGATCCGGCTGCCATTCTGTATAGCTGGGAGTGAGTCCCTGCTTGTTAGGAGTGATCCAGATTTGCAGCAGGTGAGCGGACTCATCCGCTGAGGGATTGAACTCGCTGTGGGTGACCCCGCGGCCTGCAGACATCATCTGGATCTGCCCAGGCCTGATCTGACGGCCATTTCCCATACTGTCCTTGTGTTCCAGAGTCCCG
>JAYVJI010000063.1:0-1675 GCA_043769435.1 Verrucomicrobiota bacterium | reverse complement strand
GCGCTAGCGGTTAGTAGATTTTCAGCGCTGCCCTGAGGCGGAACCGGTGTCGCTTCCAGCAGGGTGGCTTTGATGCCGGACGTGCCGGGCTGAGTCCTGAGGCTGAATGATTCCTGGCTCTGCAGAGTGCTTTCCCGGATTTCTCCGGGCGTCAGGGCCGTGCTGTAGAGTGCTACCCGCTCCATGGTGCCCAGCCACGGCTCACCATACGGCTCGGGATCGCCCATGAGGAGCGTCGCGGCCTGCCACTCGGCCAGTGAGGGGTCATCGAACTTCCATTCCCGGACGATCTGTCCCGCGAGGTAGAGGGTGAGGGTTCCCTGGTGAAAAGTAAGTGTCAGAAAGTAGGGTCTACCTTCATCAACGTTCATGCGCGTGAGAACGACCGGCTCAATACGTGCCCCGGCGTCCTTGCCAAGGCGGGTGCGCAGGACGAGATTATAATTCACGCGATAGAGGGTCAGAAGATCGCCGCCGGTAGAGTCTTGTAAACTGAAGAGCCGGATGCTGAGTGGCGGCATGAAGCGGGACTCTGTGACTACCGTCTCTAGGCTCCAGGCACCGCTTTTCTGACAAGCGGCGCTGGCACGGGCCGCAACTTCAGAGCCCGCCACAGCATATCCGCTGGAGAGATTGATGGCACCGAAATTTCCCGGGCGCGCCATGCCCTGCATGGTTAGGGATTTGCTGCCGGTGTTTTCCCAAGCGAAAATCAGTGAGGCTGCATCTGACGGCCACGGACTGGCTGGCGCGGCAGCTTCCGCTGCTGGTTGTTGCACCAGTTGGCTTTTGCCGGCGGATCCGGATTGGATCCACAGATCAGGATAGAGCGCGGCCTTTGGGTAGTCCGGCGCAGTGATGCGGGTCACCTGTTCAATCCTGCGAAGGTCATCCCGCAGCCGGATAGCCCATATGCCTCCCCTAGTTTTGGTCTCGGTATAGGGGCCGGTCCAGGTCAGCCAGAGAGGATCATTGCTCCAGCGGGGATGGTTGATGGAACCACCTGCCATTTCCGGGAGTTCGCTGACTGCCAGTTCCCATCCGGGCGTGATGTTAGGAACAAATATCCGCAGCCGCTTTCTGGTGCCGTCGAGAACGGACATGGCATAGCTGTCATCTGCTGCGAGCGCGGGCATGAGGCCGTGCGCCCACTGCCGGACAGTCTGGCTGGTCAGGTCGCCGAGGCCAGCCTTGGGCGAGGGAAAAAGGCCGCACAGGCGGAGCCCGTCACGTGAGACCTGCACGCTGTCAGCAGCGATGGAGGAGGCGCTCCAGACGATCTCGCGATCATCCGGAGCAGTCGGGTGAAACCGGACTAGGCGGTCGCCTGTGAGGTTGTTTCGGCGTGCGTTTTGAAGCGTGGAAAGCGCGTACAGGTATTCTGGGCGGGCGCCTGCGCTAGGGGCGACGCATACAGCGAATCCTGCCCCTAGGCTGCGCGGGAGGCCTCCTGCAAAGGGCACGGCAAAGATTTCCGGCTCCCATGCCTGGATCCCTTCGCCCGCAGGCATGGCCTTGCGGTCGGTGTAGTAAACGGTCTGCCCGTCCGCTGAAAGCAGCGGGCGGCTAACATTTCCCGGTGTTGTCAGGAGACTCCGTATACGGCTAGGTTCAGCGCTGTCCCATGCCATCAATTGCTGCGCAGTGCCGGCGCCGTAGAGATCCGTGGATTCAC
>JAYVJI010000062.1:0-5264 GCA_043769435.1 Verrucomicrobiota bacterium | reverse complement strand
CGTGAGCGCCACCGTCTGCGAAGGATCGGATGCGGGAAAAGTGGCGGGGCCATCAAGATTTGATAGCTGGAGGGTGAAAGTTTCCGGCCCTTCGGCAAGGGTGTCGGAGGTGAGAGGAATGGTGATCGTTTTTCCCGCCGGGTCGCCGGGAGCCCATGCGAGGGTGCCAGAGATCGGGGTGAAATCCGCCGCACTCGCCGATCCCGCGACCGTCTGATAGGACAGGCTCAAAGCGCGGTCGAGACTTGCGCCGCTGCGGGTGACGATCACATCCATGGCGCCACCTTCCGCGGCTGGAGCGCCGGCAGTGGGGGCGACAAGTCCGAGCGGCACATTTGCATTGTCACCCACGAGCGGTGCCGCGACGGGCGACGCGCTCAACAAGACCGGCGGGTTGGCAGTCTGGTTGGTGGCCGGATTGTAACTCACGGCCATCGCTTGTAACACCGCTTCAGTGAGCGCGGCAGGTGGGCGCTGGATCCGCATGTAGTCCACATCAAGGATAAGGTCGGGCTGACCGGGAATGTTGATGTAGTTTGCATGAAACTGCGTCTGCGGGCCGCCCGCCTCGTAGGCAACGACGCTGTTAAAATCCGTATAGGCGGTCATGCCCACTTGCAGCGTCGGCCCGAACTGCGGGAACGCATGATCGGCATTAGGGTAGCGATTTTCCACAATCCACGGACCTGCGGCACTGTGTTTACGCAGGCAGACGACGGTGTTGCCGATGCGTATGATTTGCAGCCACGCCTCGTTAGAGCCACTGATGCCATTACTCGAAAAGTATAACTCGGATCGGCTGCGGCGCGTGTCCTTGATCTCAAACTGCCGGGTGCCGGAATTTCCGGCCGTGCCGAGCGAAAGGAAGATATAGTTCTCGCCCTTGCCGACCAACTCGGAAGTATTCGCCCAAGTTTCATCACCGGGAGTCCAATCACTGCCGAAGTTCTGCGGCGGCCACACGGCGTTCGTCGTATAAGGAGACGGCGCGGCCTGGGTAATTGCTCGCGGCTCGCGAATGAGGATACCGCCGAGCGAATAGAGTCGGATAGAAGGGAACCCCGGCCCGTTGGGATTCCGCCTGCTATACACAAACAAATGCGCTGTGACGATGAAGTTGCCGGTGACGTTCTTCGAGAAGTGCGTGCCGCGCAGGTGCTCAAACCAGCCAGTGGTACTTGGCACGATACGGAAATGCCCCGGCGTGCTCGTGTTGATATTCGCAGACTCGACATGGTTCGCCCCCCAGCCCTCCAGCGTTCCGTGTTCCTGATAGCGGGTGAACGTGGCGGCGTTGCCGAACTCGTCGCCCAGAGGCTGGACGTCATCGGCAAGCATCCAAGTTGATGCGAGGACGGAAATGGCAATGATGGCTTTGATTTTCATGGGTTTGATTTTTTTGAACTTCGATCAAGCACGATGCGGAAGCCGATGCCTACGCCGCGCAGATTTCGGTCATAAGCGCGGGCGGTGGAAGTGCCAGCGGGCGGGGCGATCTCGACCCAACTCGTGCCGCAGACGATCCGGCTGTTAGGTCGGCTGCCCGGCGACGCGGTCCACTCCGCAACGCTGCCTGATAGATCGCGGACAGCGCGAGGAACCACGTCTTGCGGGCTAGGGCCGGTCGCCGTGGGATTGGCGATTGGGATGGCGGCATCGAGTTGATCGACGGGCAAGGCATCGGCAGGTAGCCCGAGTGCTGCAAGCCATTCCGCCGCACCGGGCAGACGGTATCGCTCGTTGTTGGAAATCCGGCCAGCCGTCCGTTCGCGGGTGGTGAGCCATTGGCAAAAGGCGGAAGCGTCCACCTCACTCACGCAAGTGACGGGATGGGTGTCGCTTTGCGGACCCATACCCGGCGGGTTTTTCCATGTGCCTTGGGTGGACTCCCATTTTCCGTTAGAGACAAAATAAACCATGCCTGCGGAGTGATGACCGGTTTCTGCGACAAAGGTTGCGAACTCGCCCCGGCGAGTTTCCAGCGTGCTAAACAGGACATCGGGCGTGCCGGCATTCACGAACGTCATCCCAAGGCCATTGCTATGGATGGAAGAAGGCGCGTGAAACTCCTGCCAACCCCACAACACCCCCGCCACGGCGAGCATGGCCACCAGAACAGCAGCGACTTTTCCCCACTGCGAAAAACCCGTGCGCGGAGAGGCCCGGTGGACATCCGTGCGGACCTCGGACGCGTGCTGATAGCGTTTTTCCGGTTCCGGCTGCATCGCGCGGATCACGACACGATCCATTTTCCCATCCACCTCCGAGTGGCGACTCGGCGGCTCAAACGCGCCGCACGGCAGCGTGCCTGTTAGCATTTCATAAAGCATCACGCCTAGGCTGTAAATGTCCGCCCGGTGATCGACCTGACCATCGCCGCGCCGTTGCTCAGGCGCGATGTATTCGGGGGTGCCGACTACGCTGTGGGTCATGGTTGGCGAGGGCTCCGATGATGGATCCGTGAGTAAAATCGCGAGTCCAAAGTCGGAGACTTTCACGCGGCCATTCGCATCCACGAGGATGTTGGCTGGCTTAATATCGCGGTGAACGATGCCGCGCGAGTGGGCGAATTCAAGCGCGTCGCAAACTTGCCGCACCACATCGAGAGCCATGGCGAGCGGAAGATTCCCATCACGAATGAGCTGGTGAAGATCCGTGCCTTCGACGTGTTCCATCACGAAAAAGAACGATCCGCCTGCGGTCTCGCCGAAGTCATGGATGGCGACGATGTTCGGGTGATTCAGCTTTGCCAAAGCGCGTGCCTCGCGGCGAAACCTTTCCGCAGCGGCGGCGTCACGGCTGAGTTCCGCAGGCAGCAATTTCAGCGCGACGTTCCGATCCAGCGAGGTTTGCCGTGCCGCATAGACCGCGCCCATTCCGCCACGGCCTAACAGCCGCACCTCTGTGAAACCGGGAAACCACGCCGCCACTTCCGCATCATCCGGCGGCGTCCATGTGACGGGTCCATCCGCTGGCCACGAGGCGGACGCTTCACCCAGCGCGCCACGCAGCAACCCGGCAGGATCAAGCCCGCCGAGATCGGTGATGCGAGTGGTGGATGATGGGTTCATGGCGGCAGTTTGCGAAAGCGTTCACCCGGTTCTAAGGAGTCTCCGGCGTCGCATTACACGGATGATGAAAATTATTCCGATTTACTCAAGCCAACGCTGCGAGCAGTGCCTGCATCTCCTCCCTGACCATCGCGGGATCTTCTTTTTCCAAGGTTGCGGCGATCTGATCTTTCAACAATTGCCGGTAGCGCAGGCGCAACCGATGCACCGCCACGCGGGTAGTGTTGACTGACCAGCCTAACGCTGCCGCGGCATTCTCGTAGCTCGTTTCAGCGCCGGAAACGGAGGCATCGAGAAACCCGTACAACTCCGTCATTTCCCGTTCACGGCCAGCGAGAGAGCGTTCTTTTTGAAGGGTGACGAGTGCTTGTTGGAGCACCGCGAGCGCCCATTGCCGGTTGAAATGCCGCTCTGGAGTCAACTCATGTTCGGCCTCCACTTCGTAGCGCTCCCCGGCATCTAGGGGCACGATTTCCGCCCGTCCGCCGCGTCGCCATGCGTTTCTCCGGTCGCGTTCATCTGCTAGGAAATGACCGAACGCCGCCAGCAGAAATGTCCTCATCCGTCCGCGCTCGCGATCCGCCGCGTGAAGGGTCTGCTTGTCGATGAGCCGCTCAAAAAATCCCTGAGTCGCGTCCTGTGCATCCTCAGTGCTCAAACCCTGACGACGGGCGAATGCATAGAGCGGGTACCAATAAATCCCGCAAAGATGTTCCAAGGCCCGCGCCGCCTGCGGCTCATCTCCTTGCCGCGCCCGCACCGATGACACAAGACTCCAACGGGTGGCAGGAAATGCTCCGCGGTCAGCTGGTGTTGGTTCGCTGAGTGCCTTGTCTGGCATGGAAAGCTAGGTGATATGGATGGATATTTCTCTTTCTAAGTGCGAATAAATGAGCCCCAAAAGCAGAACTTCACTTTTCCCATTCTGGCGGCCCTTGTCAAGCCCATATTGACAGTTGCAAAAGTTCTAGAACTAAACAACAAATACAAGCAGGCGCTGGCATTGAGAAATTTCAAATTTTGAGCTGGCAAAACTTATGCAAATGTCAATATTGTGAAGGTTGGGAGTAGATCATTGGATTTTAGATATTCAGATTGTCCCTCAATGGACCCTATTTCAGGGTTACGCCTGAAATTCGCACTTAGAAATGAAACTCGCCGATAGATATAGATGATAAAGGATAAAAATAGGTATTGGCGATTTATTAGTTGCTAAAGCTTTGTATTTCGCTAATATGCGCGCAGTAAATTCTGCATTTTGAGTATATGAACAAGCCTTACCTGCTCCTGCTTTCGCTATTTTTTGCAGCGGCAGGTGCCAGAGGGCAGGTGCCGCTGCCCGTCCTCTACGTCACCCAGGTGCCACCGCAGGGGGTGACTGGGACAGTCACCAGCATCGGAGGCAATCATCTGCCCACGGTGGAGGCGGCCCCGCGTGGGGGCGATCTGATGATCCGCTATCCTAACGGTTCTGTCCGGAATTTAACACGGGAGACCGGTTACGGTCACGGGAATCCCGATCAGGGCGCAGGAGCGATAGCGGTACGTGACCCTCACATCCACTGGAGTGGGCAGCGTGCGGTTTTCAGTATGGTCATCAGCACCGCGGATCCCGCAGCGGATCGCTGGCAGTTGTACGAGATGGGTGGCATGGAGGAAGGGGGTGCGGTCGTCATCACCCGCGTGCCTTATCAGCCGGAGAATTTCAACAACGTGCAGCCTTGTTTCTCCCCGGATGACCGCATCATTTTCGTGAGTGATCGAACGCGCGATGGGAGTCTGGCGACGTATCCCGCTCTGGATGAAAAAGGCTTGGGCCGCATCAACACCGGCCTCTGGTCACTTGATCCTGAGACAGGAGAAGTATTTCAAATGGAGCACTCGCCATCTGGCTCCTTCGACCCTATGGTGGACAGCTACGGCAGAGTGCTCTTCACCCGGTGGGATCACCTTCAGCGGGATGAAAAGCTCGTGTCCGCTGTCCCGGGTGGCTTGGTGGCCGGATTTGACTACAGCTCCGAGGCAGCCCCTATGAGGTTGGTCAAGCGGTTTCGGGCCGGAGTGCGTCTCCGTATGGGCTTTGCTTAGCTGCTGTGGGGGGTGGCGTAGATGGCGGGTTGAGTGTTGCCGTTTAGATGAAGTCTTTTTTCTTTAGCTGCTGGCTTTTAGCTGCTTTCGCGGTCCCGTGTTCGG
>JAYVJI010000061.1:0-7234 GCA_043769435.1 Verrucomicrobiota bacterium | reverse complement strand
AGGAATCCCCTCTCTACTACGCCGCGACAGGCATCCTCGGAGGGTTGGACGGGGTGGACATCGGCATAGGGACCGCCCGTCCGTTTGAGTATGCCGGGGGAAAGGGTATCAACCCGCAGGAATTCGCGGCGAGCATGAGCCGTATGGGCATTCCCGGCGTCCGCTTCAGTCCTTACACCAGCACGAAAAAGCCCGGTTTTGGCGGCGTGGCGCTGGATATTGACCCCAGGGGCAACACAGACCTGGTGGCGCTGGATGTGATCCTAACTAGTGAAGTGGTGAAGCGCACGAATGGACGTCCACTGGTGGCCAGCACGGGAGACACACGCACGCTTTTCCATAAGGTCTACGGCAGCGACAGTCTCTGGCGGGATCTCAGCAGTGGCAGGCCACCGGGTCAGATCATCGGATCATGGCAGGCCTACATACGGGGCTTTGCATCCGCCCGCCAGCCCTACCTGCTCTACTCCTGAACTCAGAACACTATGAATGGCCCCAAAGACCGCACTAATCTCACGGCTGGCATTTTTGTGCTTTGCGGGCTCGTCCTGCTGGCCGGGCTTATCTTGGAGTTTGGCCCGCTGCGTCATCAGATGCGCAAGCCTTACCGTATCTATGCGACCTTTGCAGATGCCCAGAATCTCATCAGCGGAGCCCCAGTGCGGCGGGCGGGCGCAGTGATAGGAAAAGTAGCCACCGCGCCGGAGCTCGTCGGCATGAAAGGAGTGAAGGTCGGCCTGGATATATACCCTGAGTTCAAGATCGCGAGAAGCAGCCCGCTGGTGGTCAACAGCATCGGCCTCATGGGCGACGCGGCTCTGGATGTGGGTCTGCCAGCCAAAGAGGGCGACACAGATTTTCTCCAGCCAGAGGAGACGCTCGCGGGCTCAGGCAGCCAGGACCTGACCTCGGCTGCGTCTAGGATCACAGAAGAGGCCATCGCGGTGATGAAAGACATCCGCGTGAGCCTGACAGAGATCAACGCGACGCTCTCCCGCGTGAAAATCGGGCTGCTCAGCGAGCAGAATATAGAGAACGTCACTGCCTCGATGAGCCGGCTGAACAGGATCATGATAAAGCTGGACGACGAGGTGCTGAGCGGGGATAACTCCGCCGCGCTCAAGGCCTCCCTGGCAGACTTGCAAAAAACCATGGCCCTCGCTTCCGGCGCAGCGGAGCAGGCCGGAGGCGTCATGACTAAAGCCGGAAGCGCCATGAGCAAGCTCGACAAGGCGATGGACGGTGTCGCGCCAGCCCTGAAAGGATTTCAAGGCACCACTGCCAGCCTCACACGGGTCGCTGATTCCCTGGAAAGCCTGCTGAAGCTGGCACGCACGGGGCAAGGGCTTGTGGGACTGATGCTCAATGATCCCACTGTGGCGCAGAATTTTTCCCGTTTGATAGCGAACCTGCGGACCCGCGGCATGCTCTTTTATAAAGACAAAGAGCCGCCGCCTGTCACGCCTCCCGCCCCAGTCCCACGCTCCCGCCGCTGATTTCCCGCCCATGCCTACCCGCGCCGCCATCAATGCTGTAAGAGCTGTTTTCTGCGTCCTCGCCTGCCTGCTTGGCTGGTCGCTGGCCCGTGCCAGTGGCACTTTTTCACCAATGGCAGGCGCCCTCTGCGGACTGGCTCTGGCCGGAGTGGTCATAGGGATCGATGTCCTGCTGCGGAATCTCACTCTGCGCAGCTTTTCCACTGCGACCATCGGCCTCATGATCGGCATCCTCTGCGCATGGCTGGTGAACACCATCCCCTGGGCTGAACAGTACAGCGGCGGGGATGACAGTATGCGTATCACGGTGGCCGCCATTAAGCTCGCGATCTATCTGATCCTTGGCTTCATGGGCACCTCGCTCGCCCTGCGCAGTAACCGTCAGGAGTTTTCCCTGCTCATTCCCTATGTTAGGTTTCGGAATGAAGGCATCATCCAGCAGCCGCTTCTGGTGGATACTAACATCATCATCGATGGCCGCATTCCCGGCATTTGTGCCACTGGATTTCTCGGCGGCAGCCTCATCATACCGCGCTTCGTGCTGGATGAGCTGCACTTTCTGGCGGACAGCTCCGAGTCGGTGAAGCGGGACCGCGGGCGCCGCGGCCTCGCCTGCCTGGAGGAACTCCAGCGCACCAATGGACTGGAGGTCACGATTCATGATGAATACATGTCCAGCGAAAAACTGGTGGACACCAAGCTCATGCAGCTGGCCAAGGGATTGGATGCGCGCCTGCTCACCAATGACGGGAACCTCGGCCGGGTAGCGCAACTGCAGGGCATCACTGTACTCAACCTCAACCAACTGGCCCAGTCCATGCGCCAGATCATTAACACCGGTGATGAGATCGAAATCGCGCTGGTCAAGGAGGGTAAAGACGACCACCAGGCTGTCGGTTACCTGCCAGACGGGGCCATGATTGTGGTGAACTACGCCAAAGACCGCATCGGCTCAGCCGTGACCGTAGTGGTAGGCTCATCACTCCAAACCAGCGCTGGACGGCTCATTTTTGCTGAACTGAAGAACCCCGGACCCCAGCGCGGTACCGAGCCGGTAGCCCCCGCCCGCAAGCCCCGTATATAGAGTGGTTAGAGTGGTAGAGGCCCCTGACATAAAGTAACTAACATAGAGCACCTGACACTCCGCTATGGTCCCTGCCAGCCATCCCCGTTACCTGTCACTCATGCTGCGCGAGCGGATCGCCGCCGGCGTGGAGCAGGGCATCGCCTCCAGCCACGGACTCATTGCGCATGGTCGTGGAGAGGCATTTGACTACCTGCTGGGCGAGCGCACCCACCCCTTCGCAGCTGCAGCCTGCACAGTGGCGGCAGCCCTCCTGCTGCGGGCCCTGCGGCCTGTCATCTCGGTGAATGGCAACGTCTGTGCGCTGTGTGCAGAGGAGCTGGTCACCCTGAGCCGTGCGGTCTCCGCGCCGCTGGAAGTGAACATTTTTCACACTTCACCGGAGCGGGAGCAACGCATCGCCGCGCGCCTCCGGGAGAGCGGAGCCACCGCAGTCCTCATGCCAGGCCGCACACACGCGCTTGAGCACATTGATCACAACCGCCGCTGGGTCAATGAGGCCGGGATTCATCAGGCGGATGTCGTCTTCGTCCCGCTAGAGGACGGTGACCGCTGTGCAGCACTCGTGCGCAATGGGAAGCGCGTCATCACAGTGGACCTCAATCCCCTCTCCCGCACCGCGCGGACCGCATCTGTGACCATAGTGGATAACCTCATCCGCGCCATGCCGCTGATCATTGCCGCCTGCGGGACCCTCAAAAAACAGCCCGCGGTGGAACTGGATGCGTTGATCGCAGGCTGGGACAACGCCGGGGCGCTCCGGGCTGCGGAAGCGACTCTGCGCCAGGGCTGAAGGGCCAGCTATTTTCCAGCCCGCCGCCGATGACCTCCGGACCAGCCGACTCCACGCCCAGCGGACCCGCCCTAGTCAAGGAAGTCTGCCGCCGCATCCGTCTGGCCCGCAGCCGGTGGGAGTCCCATAACAACCGGGCCTGCCGGGCTGAGCGGGAGCAGGCGCTGGCGCTCTATGAAACACTAACAAAAGCGCAGAAGGAGCAGATTCCCCAGGTCCTCCGCGTGTGGCTGCGCTACCGGAGTGAGAAATACTTCGGCTAAGTAAGTAAAAGACAGCACGGTTCGGAAGTAAGACAACACCCTCCCCTGCTTCTCCGGAGAGGTCAGCGGCAGAGGCGGAAAGGATGCCGGTGCAATCAACCGTCAAGTCTACCGTGTTGAAAGGTGTGCCAAGCGCGGGAATTGCCGGCGAATTTATGGGAGGCGGCACGGAGAAAGGCTGCGAGGCAGGCGCGGACGACGGCGCGGGGGGAATCCGTGGCGTCGATGACCGCTGTGATTTCCGGGCGGGCGGCGGCCAGTTCAAGAAAGATGGCGCGGGAGCGGTCCAGTGCGGAGGCTTTTTCGAAAGCGTTAGGCTCATCACCGCGGAGACGGATGCGCTCCAAGCCGGTGGAGGCGGGGAGATCCAGCAGCAGGAGGAGATCCGGCCGGGGCGCGAAGCTCTCATGTTCCGTCATGATGGCGTCTGGATCTGCGCCGCGGGCTCCCTGATAGGCGGCGGTGGACCAGTAATAGCGGTCAACAATGACGATGCTGCCCATCTCGAGGGCGGGACGGATGGCTCCGGAGACGTGCATCTGACGGTCTAGGCGGAAGAGGCGGAGTTCATCCTCCAGTGAGAGCCGCCCGGCGGAGGCGGAGCGGCGGAGTTCCTGGCCCCATTTCAGGCTGGTGGGTTCCTTGCTGAGGAGGCAGGCCACACCGCGTTCACCGCAGTGCTGCGCCAGCTGGCCGGCGGCGGAGGTCTTGCCGGCACCGTCTATGCCCTCGATGGCGACGAGTAATCCGCCGGGAATGGTTTGGAGGCCCTGGCTAGTCATTGAGAAATCCTGTGAGGGGGCTGGTGGCGGAAGCGGTGGACGACATCATGGGCAGTCCGGCTTCGAAGGCCTCACGTCCTGCTTCTACTGCGGCGCGGAAGGCGCGGGCGATGCGCACGGGGTCACCGGCGGCGGCGATGGCGGTATTGATCAGGACGGCATCAGCCCCCAGTTCCAAAGCGCTCGCAGCATGGCTGGGCGCGCCCAGTCCGGCATCAACGATGACGGGCACGGTGGCTTGCTCAATAATGATCTCGATCATGCGGCGGGTTTCAAGCCCGCGGTTTGAGCCGATGGGGGAACCAAGCGGCATGACAGCGGCTGTGCCTGCATCCTGGAGGCGCCGGGCAAGGACGGGATCCGCATTGATATAGGGCAGGACGGTGAATCCTTCCTTCACAAGAATCTCTGCGGCTTTCAGGGTCTCGATAGGGTCCGGCAGGAGGTAGCGGGGATCCGGATGAATCTCCAGCTTGATCCACGCGGGAAGGCCGGCGGTGACGGCCAGCCTGGCGAGCCGGACGGCTTCCTCTGCGGTATTGGCACCGCTGGTGTTAGGGAGCAGCAGGTATTTTTCCGCATCAAGGTAGTCCAGGATGCTGGCAAAGGGGTCTTTTTTCCCTGTCAAATCTGCGCGCCGCAGGGCAACAGTGACGATCTCCGTGCCACTGGCTGCCAGAGCGTCGCGCATGAGTTCCAGCGAGCCGAATTTCCCGGTGCCGGTGAGCAGACGGGAGTGAAATGTGCGTCCTGCTAGTGTGAGCATTTGTCCTCAGATGCCGGCCCGGCTGCAGAGTTCATCCACGGGGATCTGTAGTCCGATGTAGAACTCGCCGAACTCGGCATAACGGGCGCTCACTTCATCGAAGCGCATGTCATAGACGATGGATTTGATGTCCGAGGTGGTATGCGCGAAAAGCGTCACCCCCCACTCATGGGTATCTAGGCCAGTGGAGCCGGTGATGAGCTGGCGGACCCGTCCGTGGTATTTCCGGCCGGTGGTGGCGTGGCTGCCCATGAGCCGGCGTCGCTCACTAAAGGGGAGCAGGTACCAGTTGTTGCCGTCATTGCGGCATTTATTCATTGGGTAGAAGCAGAAGACCGGCCAGTCAGGCATGTTAGGGTAGAGGCGGTCCTGCCGGTATTTGGCGATGTATTTTTGGAAGGTTTCCATCTCCGCAGCGTGCTCCGGCGTGTCTGCGGCGAGGCCCTTTTCCGCAGTGATACGGGCGCTCTGCTCGGCGTCACTACTGACGTATTCTGTCCACTCAGTCATGCTGAGGTAGTGATAGACGGGAGAGAGCACGTCCGGACCCAGCACGGAGGAAAGGCGTTTTTCAAAACGGTTGGCAGTGTGCAGATCCGGGGTCAGCAGCATGAAGGCCATGTCTGCCCGCGGCGTGAGGATGCTGAAGGTGAGCAGCTGGGTCTGAGGCGTGGCGCGTATCTCTGCGATGAGGGCGTGGAGGCGCTCGCGCGCGGCCATGTGCTGGCCGGGACCGAAGTCCTCCCAGATGGACCGCTCCACCCGGTAGAATAAGTGAAGCACGTGCCAGCCTTCAGTGGGGGCAACGATGCCGGCGGCAGGAACGGGTGCGGGTGCGGGTGCAGACATATAATGGTTAGAGTCGAGGTCAGTATTTGTTATTGATCTGGAAGAAGCCAAGCCGTTTCCAGTCTTTATCCGCTGCGCCGTAGTCTGCGCTCTCCGCTATTTCCACAGCCCAGCGGTCTTGGTCAGCGGCCGCCTGATAAGTGATGAGGTCTTGCTCACTGAGGTACCCCTTGGAGCAGTGAACTATAGCCTGAGTGCCGGAGAGGATTTCCTCCCCGGAATGGGTGGGCTCCAGCGCTCCGCCATTCACTTTCAGTATCCGGGTATCTCCGGCCTGCTTCCCAGCGGGGTCGCGGAAGATGATCCTCATGTATCCGCTCTGCGGGAGGGAGGCCATGGTGACCTGGACCGTGGGCACGATAGCAGGTTGCCGCTCACCGCGGACGGGAAAAGTGATAGCCATCATGCTCAGCTTATCTCCGGCCGTGGCATCCCGCCAGCCTGTGGTGGCCGCTTCGATAGTGAAAAGAGATCCCTTCATGGGAAGGGAAGGACGGATGGACGGGGGCTCTTCCCCGCCACGGGGCCGGGAGCCAAACAGCGTGGAACTGAACCAGATCACAGCGGAGAGCACGAGCACCGCAGCTCCGCCTAGGCAG
This sequence comes from Verrucomicrobiota bacterium, assembly GCA_043769435.1. GTDB lineage: Bacteria > Verrucomicrobiota > Verrucomicrobiia > Verrucomicrobiales > V1-33 > JAYVJI01. The sequence continues at coordinate 602 of JAYVJI010000061.1, read as the reverse complement.
GATTTCTCAACGATGGTCAGGGGGATCCTGACCTTCGGCGAGATCTCCCGGGGCTTATCGATATCCCGCAGATAATCCTCCACATCATCCGGCGCGGTGCGTTCCGGCTGCGGTTGAGTGGTGGCCACGCGGTGCTCTGTGACTATTTTCTCCTCACCTATGCCGGGCACACTTTCGAATAATCCGTCATCAGCAGGCCTGTCCTGAGCGGCTGGGGACGGCTGGCGGACAAGTCGGGCGCTTTTGCTTTCAAAGTCAGAGGCGCTGAGTCTTCCGGGGATGGGATCCTTGGGCAGTGGCCTGCTGGGAGTCGCTCTATCCACTGCCTCCTGTCGCTGGCGGTCTGTCTCCACGCGGTCGGGCAGCTTCGGCTTTGGAGCATAGTGCGTGTTCACTTCCAGCACCATATCGTCCACATCCACCTCGATCCCGGCTTCCACCTCCGGAAAAAAACTGGGCGCTGCCGGCCGGGGTGCCGGCGCGTGTGCTGGGTAGGATTCCAAGGCAAAATCGCCAGACTCCTCAGGCGGCGACACGCTGGGGCCGTTCTCCTGTTCAGGCAAAGCTGACGGAAGTTTGCGGCTGGATTGGTTCTTTTTATT
>JAYVJI010000060.1:0-4856 GCA_043769435.1 Verrucomicrobiota bacterium | reverse complement strand
CACAAGTGCTCGGCGCCGCTGGACAAGGCCCATAGGCTGACTTCCTTTAGCGCCGTTCTGAACCTAAAAGCGGGTTTAGAAACCACGGATGAAGAGGATGCTCACGGATTTTGAGTGAGTTAGGCCATTTCGTTCGCTCACCGAAAAAGTGAGTGCTTGGTGAGCTGCAACAGGCTGGCTATCCGTGAACATCCGTGCCATCCGTGGTTCTCTACTGCCGGATTTAGGCTGAATTCCGCGCCCGTGCTAAGGCTTTCACCAGCGAGCCGTGACGCGCTCGCAGGGATTCAACGACCTTCGGCCGCGAACAACATTCGACTTTTATCTTGAGCGCGATCGCCCTATTTCGCGATCAACTGCACGGCGTCGACGTGCATGTTTCCGGCCGCTTCGTTGCGGAACGTGACGACGTGGCTCCCGGCATCCAAGGTCACGTCGCCAAGCACGCGGAAGGCGGGTTGTCCGACGGGGCCTTGGCTGGGCGCTTCTTTTTGTGAGACGGTGAATGGCTTACCCGCAACATCGACGGTGACTTTTGCGCTGCGGTTTTCATGCGCACCCCAGTTGATGCGGACCTCGTAGGTGCCGGCTTTTTTGACTGGCACTGAAAACGCAGCGGTCGCTTCTTTTTGACCGCTGTAAACATAGCCGTCGCCCACGAATCCCTTCAGCGATCCGCGATCGCTCCAGTCGCCGCGCAAGGTGGCTTGGGAATCGTCGATGACGATGCCCGCCAATGACTCTGGTCGAACGCCGTCGCCATACTCCTCGGGAACGCTCGCGCCATCTGGAACCTGCAGCGCGCCGTCGAGCGACTCGCGCCGCATGATGCCGGGCTGGCCCATGAGTTCCTTGAGCAAGGGGAGGTGCTTTTCGTAGACGCCGCGCGGAGTCGTTCCGTGGCGCACCGCGATCCATGCGGCCTTGCCCACGATCTCGCCCATCATGCCCGTCGTCCGCATGACACGCACGGCGCCGAGGGCTTCGCGATTCACACTAACATTCCGGCCAGCCATGAAAAGATTGCCCACGTCTTTGCTATAAAGCGTCCGGTAGGGAGCCCAGTACGGTCCGGCATATTCATAATCCTTGCCGCGCGTGAAGGTCGAAATAAAAGCATCCTTCCCATGCCCTTTTTCATAACGATAATCCGGCGTGTGAACGTCGATGTGCCACGAGCAGGGATAGGCACCATCTTCAAAGACGACGCTCTTCCGAAAGTCCATGCCGGTGAGCTGAATGTCGCCAACCAATCGCCGCGACTCGCGTTTTCCAGCGATGAAGGCGGACCAACCGAGACGATGATTAGGCAGCACTTTGTCCACATTTTTAAGCGCATCCCATGCGCCGAACATCGCGCGCAGGTTGAGGTCGCGGATGTTTTCGATGTCGCGGATCGGGTCTTTATCGAACCCACTTTCCCAGAACCATCCGCCGAGCTGCGCGAGGCCGGCTAGGTCTCCTTTGCGGAGCTGATCGCGACCGGGGAATGGCTTGTCCGCGAGATCCAGCGCCCATGGGCAGCGCGGAAAGGGCGCGGCCACTTGCCCCGCAGACAAGGCGGCAGTCAGCGCGTCCTTGTCCTTGCACTCGCATTTGATGACGTCGGTTTTGTTCGCTTGGTCCATCACGTTCCAGAGATTGCTGGATCCCATGTTGCCCTCGGTCGACATCTCATGCGCCGCACCCGCCGCGAAGCCGAGCGAGGCATCGCCCGTGCAATCCGCGAAGAGCTTGCCGCGAATCACACGGCGCTCAGCGGTGCGTGTGTTTTGAATGGTCACGGTTTGGATAGAACCGCCCTCCGCCTTGGTGCCGATCATGCGATTCTCCAGCAGCAACGTGATGCGTGGCTCGGCCTGCACCGTGCGCGTGCGCCGGTCGTCATCGTAAATGACACCGCTGCCCGCGTTCTTCCGAATCGACATATCCATGGGCGGACACAGCTCCTCGACGATCTCGCCGATCCTCCGGTGGGGCCGTTGGCGCGTGTGCCCCTCAGGCCAGACGCGGACTTCGCTGCTCGCATTTCCGCCCAGCACCGGACGGTCTTGAATAAGGGCCACCGTCAGCCCATTGCGCGCCGCAGAAACCGCCGTGGCCGTCCCCGCGATGCCGCCACCCACGACGACGAGATCATACGATCCGCCATCCACCGGCTCCGCAGGCAGTCCCAGCGCCTTGCGGCGAAAGGCATCCAGCGCCTCGCCCTCATGCGGCGGCGGCTCGGCACCGGTCGAAAAATACAACGCATCACACCGCCCATTAAATCCCATCAAGTCGCGCAAGACCAGCGTCGTCTCCTTCGCCTGCGCTTCAGTCACAGTGACGCTGCCGCCATCCTGCCAGTGCCAATCCGCGCCTTTCGTGCCGAATGTTTCCGGCACCACGCTACCATTGATGATCACCTGAAATTTTCCCGGAGTGCCCGGCGCATTCCATCGCGCCACCCAATCCTTCGTCCGCACCCAAAGCCGATACGTCCCCGCCGCCGGAAAAGCGACCGTCGTCGTCGCGTCCTTCACCGCCGTGCCCAAGCCATGCGCCAACAAGTAAGGCGACCCCATGATCTCCATGAATTGCTGGTCCACATCCCACCCACCCCGTTGCTGAAAAGCCTCGGCCTCAATCAATAATTGATCAGCCGATGCAGTGGAAGCAAACAGGGCACCAAGAAGTAAAATGCGGAGTGTCATGCGCAGGGAGTAGATCGAATGATCAAAAAAGCCAGCGCAATAGTAAATGAATAATCCCGACGACACATAGCATAGCAGCTCCTCGCACGAAGCTCGGCGATGGCAGCGGACATAGACTTCAATTTAGTGAGATTTTCGGGAATCATCGCGGAGATCGATTTCATGAATAGACCTCTGTGCGGAGAGTGGAGCCAGCTGATGGATGAGTGCAGCGCGCGCGGTAACTAGCCCTTTGTAGTCGGCCATGGCATCGGACATGGTCTCCAGCGCGTGGATCATGCGACCCGCCAGCGATGGATGATTCCCTAACAAAGTGTCGAACCGGTGATTAGTCACGCGGATGCCAAATAGAATCGCGCCAGTGGCCGGCAGCCGCGTGAGGAACTGCTGCTCCAGCCGCAACCATGTGGTGTCGAGCGTCGCGAGTTCGCTCAGCCGCGCGAACTGATGCGACGGATGCTGATTGAGCGTTGGCGCAGCGCTCAGGCCCCAATTTTCCCGCTCCCACGCTGCGCCGGGTGCGATGCGCGTGAGAAATGTGGCAATGGGCGACCCGAGCGTGGCGGCTAGTCCGGGCACTGGGTCATGGACCTGGGCGAGTGGTCGACCCAGCTTTTCCTCCAACGCCCAGCTTGATGGAAAAATCACCGCGCCGCCCAGCACGCGAAAGTCTCCATCCACACCACCGCTGAGCAGGACCCAGTCAGGCTCCAGGGCGCCTGCTGCTTCCCGCGCATCTGCAAACGTCCGGCCTGACAACGACGAAAACCATGCTACGGCTTCGGATGCTTCCTGCTCCACGCCCGGCAAAAATAACAAATGCCGCTGCGGGGCCTCATCAATCCAGTGCCGGCGCTCCATCAGTACCGCTGCCGCATCCGGTGACGCTGACCAATAACGCTTCGCGTCACCCGGACGCACATTCATCGGCAGGCGATAGTCTGCTGCAGGGAAAAGCCGAAGCCAGAAATTTTGATTTAGCGTAGAGGGATACTCAGCCATGGATTCTCGGGCGTTGTCATTCATTTTATGAAGATCTTGTGCTGCGCATTCCCGCCCGCAAGCAGGTAGGCGAGGTCGAAAGGGTTGATGGCCACGGCGACTTCCTTGTTATCGTGAATGATGAGTCGGCCATAGTGCGGGCGCCGTCCTTGAATTTTACGATGCTGACCATGTATTGCTCGGAGATGGTCGCGCTCGGCTCGCAGATGGAGAGGATGTCGGGAGTGGAAAAGCGATTCCCCACGGAGCCGAGGTCGGGGCCAGAGTGTCCGCCTACGCGCGGTGGCGAAAGCCGCGAATGCAGAGCATGAGAATAAACAGCCTGATAGAAATATTAGTCTCCGCGAGACGTAGGTGCTTCGATGTTTTTATCCTCCCTGCCCTGCTCTGTCGCTACATGCTTCGCCCTCTCCCTTTTCATCGCCACGGCCATGGCGGGCGATCCTGCAGACAGCCCCGCCCAAGCTGCCTACCCCAAGCCATTTTCCCGGCCTAGTGCCATGGGAGGTGACTACAATACCTGGCTTGGTGCGAAAGGGGCGGACGTGGGAGAGACACCTGTTAGTAGCAGCCGCCTACCTTCGCGCGTCGATAACTCCACCCGCCCGCAGTTCCCTCCCATTTACAAACAAAACGGCGGAGCCTGTGGCCAATTCACGGCGATCGCTTCCATTTTTACTTATGAAATGAATCTCCTGAATGGCACCCACGCGGATTCAGTCGCCACCCGTTTCCCTGCCGATTTCTCATGGAACATGATAAACAGTGCCGACGCGAAAAATGGTTCCGAAGCCTTTCACGGCTGGGAGACCGCCAAACACATCGGGATCCCAACCGTGAAATCCTATGGCACGGTCCACCGCAAAGAAGCCGGCAAATGGCCGAACGGTTATGACATTTGGCGCGAGGCTATGGAATACCGCGTCGCTGGCTACCGCTACACCCCTGCCAATACCGTATCACAAATCAACGAAGCTCGTGGCTGGCTCTTTGATCGCAATCAACCTCAAGCAGGCAAAGAATCCGTCGGCGGATTGTTTGCTCTCGACGGGCGTATGGGCGAGCTAAAAAAAGTCACAAAAACCATCCCGGAAGGCGGGCATCTCGCCGGCGAAGACGTCTGGATCCGTTGGGGACCAACGGGTTACGGGCACGGCA
>JAYVJI010000059.1:0-8531 GCA_043769435.1 Verrucomicrobiota bacterium | reverse complement strand
AGCGCAGAGCGGCTCGAGCCGCCGCGTCGAGGGACAAGTATCAAGCTGATAAGCTAAGCCTCACGACGGCACTTCGTGATGCCACGCAAAGTAGGGATTCTTGGAAACAGAAATTCCTCGCCTTAAAAAAACAACTAGCAGCGCCAACCGCTGCTCCCCCCCCCTCAACCTCTCACACCAAGCCCTCCAAGCACCGATCAGGCTGAGACGCTCGATTTCATCCTTTGTCCCGAGGTTGATGAGCACATCTCCCGTCATTACTATGGTGCTGCCATGGTCACGCTCGCTTTGCAATTCTGCAAAACCTTTCACACGGAACGCCAAAAAATCAGGTCCAAGCAATCACCTCCAAATACGAGGGAAAAGGAATGGGGATTTAGCAGACTTTTGCACCCCCCATTGGTTCACTGACAGGAATGCAAGAGAGTGAGCACCTTTATCTCTTGCAGGGATGTTGGGGGAAATACGTGATCAAGAGATTTAGGGTGGAAATTCGGATGGAATGTTAGGCATGTGAGTTTAAATCGACAAAAATGCAAGATGCAAGAAACAATACGAGATATGGCAGAAATGGCAGAAATGGGGATGCAGGTAATTCCCGAGGTTAGGGTGGCGGTGCCTGGGGGTAAGGGGGTGAAGCTGGAGGACCGGCTGGGTGGGGTGCTTCGGGTGAGGGGGCTGGCGATTACGACGGAGGAGACGTATGTGGGGTGGTATGGGGGGCGTATATTGATGTGCAGACTGGCGTGGACTTCGACGGAAAAGTGCGTCAGTACACCAGCGCCCTGACTCCTCCTGCACTTGCACCCTAACCAAATGACCTTTCCCTCCCCCCTGGAGATCTCCGCCAATACTGTGAATCTGCTGTCCATCTTGCTGGCGGGACGAAACAGCGTGCATACCTGGTGGACGGGAATTCTGGGCTGTCTGCTCTTCGGCTGGCTGTTTCTAGAGGGGAAGCTCTACGCAGATACCACCCTGCAGCTATTTTTCATCGCCAGCAGTGTGTGCGGCTGGCGGGCGTGGCGGGCAGGTGCTGATAAGGCTGCGCTGCCGGTCACGGCTACCCCCCTGCGGTCCGCGCTGGGGCTCGCGCTGGCCGCAGTGGCGGTAGCTGGCGGCTATGGCTGGCTGCTGCAGCGGTTCACGGATGCATGGTCTCCGTTTCTGGATTCCATGGTGCTGGCCTTCAGCGTGCTCGGGCAGTTCCTGCTCATGGCACGGCGCATCGGGACATGGCCTTGCTGGCTTATAGTGAATACCCTCGCGGTGCCGCTTTTCTACTCGCGGGGGCTCTATGTCACGGCGGCCTTCTACGCCTGCTTTTGGGTGAATGCGGTGGTTTCATGGCTGCACTGGAGGCGTTTGCTGCGGGCGGCGGAGCGAGCTTGAGCCCCCGATTTTCCTGTGGCCTTGTGGTGGGGAAGTTCGCCCCGCTCCACTCCGGCCATGAACTCCTCATCCAACGTGCGGCGGGGGAGTGCAGCAGCCTGTGTATTATTTCCTGGAGCGTACCGGAGTTTCCGGGCTGCGATGCACCGCGCCGCGCGGCATGGCTGGCGGAGCTATTTCCTGCGGCCCGGAGGATAGTGCTGACGCAGGAGATCCTAACTACTCTGGATCCTCCCGCTGAACTGGCATTGCTGCCACCTAACAACAGCGAACCCGGGCCGCACCGGCGGCTTTGTGCGTGGTTGTGTGAACGGCTGTGGCAGTGCCAGCCGGAAGCGGTATTCACCAGTGAAGACTATGGCCCTCCCTTTGCTGAGGAGATGACCCGCTGGTTCCGCCGGACGGCAGCGGACCACCCGGGAGTCACTGCTGTGGCTGTCGATCCCGGGCGCAGTTTGCTGCCTGTTTCGGGCACGCAGATCCGCGCGGATGTTCATGGGTGCCGGCACCTGTTGCCGCCGCTGGTCTATCGGGACTTCGTCCAGCGCGTGGTTTTACTGGGAGGAGAGTCGACGGGAAAGAGCACGCTGGCTGCGGCCTTGGCTGGGAGGCTGGGCACCGTTTTTGTATCAGAGTACGGGCGGGAATTCTGGGAAGCCAAGAGTGGCCGCCTAGTCCTAGCGGACATGCTCAGCATAGCCCGGGAGCAACTCGCCCGGGAGGCTGCCGCCGCCGCTGCCGCAGATACATGGCTCATCTGCGACACCTCGCCACTAACAACACTTTTCTACAGTCTTGAGCTGTTCGGGAAAGCGGAGTCCTCATTGGTGGATCTGGCCCGGCAGCGCTACTACCATACTTTTCTCTGTGCTCCGGACTTCCCGTTTGTCCAGGATGGGACCCGTCAGGCTGAGGCTTTTCGCATGAAGCAGGACGCATGGTTCCGGCGGGAGCTGGAAGCCCGGGAGATTCCCTGGACAGATGCCACCGGCTCTCTCGAACATCGCGCCGCCAGCGCCGTGGCAGTCCTCTTGGCCACCCATTCCCCTACTTTCTCTGCTGTATGATCCGCCGTTTTGCCATCCATCTGCTGGTCTGCATGGTGCTGCCCCCCGTTGCTTGGTGGGTGTGGCGGCGCGAGCGCTTCATACTGCGGCATGGCCGCTGCTTGACAGATGCGGAACAGCAGGCGGCCAGCCGTATAGCCGGGGTCCGGCATGTGGCACGCATCAGAGTTCACGCCGTGCCGCATGTTCCCATGCCGGGCTGGGACTGGATGCACCGGCTGGCGGAACGTATGGGCCGCTCGCCTGCGGTAGTCGGCGGCATGGCGCTTCGCTACGGTATTTGCGTACGCATTGATTGCCAGGATGACCCGGGTATTCTCCTGCACGAATGCGTCCACACAGGGCAGTATGAGCGCCTCGGTTCGCTCCGCGCTTTTCTGCACCAGTATCTCCTAGAATGCCTGCGTGATGGGTATGGGAATTCGCTCCTCGAAGCCGAGGCCAGACGGGTTAGGTAGGTAGATAGGCCAGCAGTGGGTGGTGGCTGGGGCGGCCCTTGCGCTTGGGGTTGTAGCCTTTGATGGAGGAGGCGGAGGAGCGTCGGTGCTCAGGGGGGGGCAAAGGTAGCCGTCAGCCGGTCAAGCACGATGGAATCATCCACGAGCGCCTTGTTAAACAGTAGGATCACCTTTGTGACCTCAGCAGTCAGTTCCGGGACGTGTGCGGTCAGCGTCATGCCTGTTTGCGAGGTGATGCCGGTCCAGAGGGTAGCGCGGTGCAGGGTCTTCCGTATGAGCTTGTTAGGGCCGGAGAGGGGCGGTTTTCCGGGCGGCGGTGGCGGGGCAGGCACTTCGTTCTTCAGTTCGATCTCGATGAATGCGGGGTAGGGCCGAGTGGCCTTCGAGACCATGTCGATGACGGAGACGTCGAGGGTGACAGCGGTGAGCTTTCCAGAACCCGGTGGAATCGAGTACCACATGCCGACATAGCCGTGTTTCTCTGTCATGCCTTTTATTTTGAAGCGCGTTTGGCTGGCGCTGACCAGTTTTACATCCAGCCAGGGATTGGCGGGATCGAAGGGATTCGACAACGAACTGACGAGGTCCCGCTGCCCGCCGGTGAGGCGGGAGGTGCCGTAGCAGGGCTTGGGGCTGGAGAAGTCCGGCGTAATGTCGAACTCGTCTACGATGACTGTGCGCTGACGCGCGGGCGCAGGCTTTGGCCACCATATACCCAGCGTGAAGATGAGTCCGGCGAGCCCCGCCGCCGCCCCGGCATAGCGGATGAATCTTCTGGGGCGGGGACGAAGCGTGTGGTAGTGGCAGTTATCGACTTCCATGAACATCGCGCGGGCCGCGCGGGCTCGCGTGGTGGCGATGATGAAAACACATGGCGGCACCTGCGGGGGCACGGCGGCCCGGAGTAGTGCCCGGTCTGCTCCCGTGAGGAGCTCGGCATCCAGGCCGCAGAAGACTATTGCTTGTGCGGGGCAGGCCTCGTCCGCCTCACGGGCCATCATGCACCCGCTTACGCGCTGCAGCAGGGCGCGGAAGGCGTCTGCCAGTTCCGCATCCGCCGGGGGCACCAGGGGCGGGAGGCCGTGCAGCCGGGCGAGCTGCCCCATGATGGAACGAAGCGCCACGGCCACGGTGTCCGGACGGACATCGGAAAAGGCATGGCCGGCGGCGATATAGCCGCGGGTGAGCGGGGCATCCGGATAGAAAAATGCAGCACCGATGCTCTGCGCTGCCAAGGTGGAATCCACTTCTACGACCCAGCCGCCGCCACGCCCGGACTCGCGCGATGTCTTGATGTGTCCGAGCATACTGGCCATGAGATCCGGCACTGGATTGGCTCCGTAGCGGCGGCGCAGTTCGCGGTACTGCGCCAGTGGGATGTCGCGGCCTGTCTTTGTCAGGTGCTCCGCGAGCTGGCGTGAGGCATCGACGAAGTCATCGGTGAAGATGACCTGCGCACCTTCCAGAAAGTGCCCCTGCGTCAGCGCGAAGGCTTCCCGAAAGGATGCCTCCTGCTTGCGCGCCAGCACAAGGGTATGCACGGATGGTAGCGCGCCTCGGCGCGCTGGCAGCAGTGCGCCGAGGAGCTTTTCGTGCAGCTTTCCGACAGCTTGAAATTTCCCGTCGGCATCCATCCGGGCGGCCACTGCGACGCCGGGCAGCGGGTGCCCGCGCACTGGTGCCGTGGGAGAGAGCAGCGCCTCGAGCGCCAGCCGGAGCGCGCCGCTGCCGGAGTCGTCGCAGAGTGAAAAAAAGTCCGCTCCATCCCGGCAGCTGACGCGCCACATGATAGAGCACGCTTTTCCCTGAACACTGGCTGGCCAGAGTCCTTGACTGCGACAGTGAGCGAAGGAGGCATGGAAGCCAGCGTTCCACAGTTCATTGCGCCCCACAAATGCCAGCGCCGGGACTGGAAAACAGCGGTCTTCTTCACTGATGGCGTCTTCATCCTGAATGAGGTCCAGAGTGAGGCTGGCGGGCACGCCGCGTCCATCATCCGGCGTGAGCAGCAGCGCCACCGTGACACTGCACAGCACACCATGGTCTGCGGCTTCCGCTGCGGTGAGTTCGCGCTCTATGGCGCGGACAAAGCCTGGCGCAGCACCGAACTGAGCCGCCAGCGCCCGCACCCGGGCGACGGGAATGACACCGCTGCCGTTGGTTCCTGACAAAAAAGCCGGGCCGGCGGTTTCATTGATCAGCTCGGCCATCCTGCGGCGTGCAGGGTCAGCGTTCCAATCGTCAGAGATGGTCGGCTTCCGCAGGCTACCGCCATGCTGCCGGGCATGGAGGACGTGCCGCCGCACCAATCCCAGCCAGCCCTGATCGCGGGGCGAGATGAGAGGAAGAAGCACATCGGGAAGTTCCATCGGCGGTTAGTCAGGCGGGGAATGCCACGCCGCCACGGCCCGGGCAAGCGAATCCTGCCCCCCAGACGCGGCCCCCGTCAGGAGCACTCCGCCAGCACGGTGAACTCCTCCAGCCCGGCATCGCAGTCCTCAGCCCGGCATGTCAGCGCGCAGCGGAGAGCCCCATTTTCCAGGACGTCCTCGATAGTCTGGCTGCCTGCACGAAAGCGAATCCTTGCCGTGGGCAGCGCCCGGGAAGTAATCTCCAGCACGCAGCCCTCCGAGCCCGGCACCAGCTCTGCCGTGAACTGCCGATGCCCGGTATCTACAGCCACGGGCGGTGCTGGGAGAGCGGCCAATTTTTTGTGCGACGGTCCTGATACCACGGACGTAGCCTGCGGCTGCCAAGTGGCGCGCAGCGGTACCGCCGGCAGGCTGCGAAACCACAGCACCCCGCGCGCATCCGGCGTGCCGACTGCGCACGGTGCGCCGGATTCTTCCATCATCAAAACGGTGGCTGGCTCCGGCGCGGCTGTCGCTGCGCGGACGGGATGCAGCGTGAGCAGCAGATCGAAAACCGCAGCGTCTTTTCCCGGCTGCGGGCTGCACTGCACTGTCCAGTGCGCCCCGCGGCGGCGGTCTGTCACGACGGGATGGATGCGCAATGCGGCGACGAGCGCCGGCAGTTCGGTGCATGGGGGGAGAATACGGAGAGAATATTTCATGGCTGGTCGTCGCTCACATTTGCTTACAGGGGGGCGGGTTCAGCGGGGTCATCTTTTTCAGCATCGTCACTGCCGGCCTCACTGGTCGTGGTCCATTCCTGGACCGCGATCATCCATCCCGTGGGATCGAAGACGATAAGATTGCTGGGTCTCTGCGAACGCTTTCCCGCGCCGCGCGGAGGGTGTGTGCCCTCCGGCATGTAGAGGGCCTCTGGATCTTCGCCATACTTGCGGTAGCGCCGCGTGGCCGTGAGGTGAGGCACGAAAAGCCGCGCCTCACTACGCACGCAGAAAGCATCCCCGCCACAATACGCGCAGTGTTGATGGAGAATGGAGGGCGCGAGCATAGGCCGCGGGCGACTGCGGCCACACGAGGAACACTCACGAATGGCAACCTGACCGCTATAGCCCAGCTTGGGCTGCGGTGCAGCATGGCAATCCCCCAGGACTGCATTTTCAATCCGCAGTAATTCCGGCAGCAGCGCCTTGAAACAGGCTTCCGCAGCAAAGCGCGCAGCGCCGTCCCTGCTCGTGGCGGTGTCGCCGAGCAGGGCGGTAACAAGATAGCCGGGAAGATTGGAGTCGCGGGGTTTCCAGCCGTGCAGCGCGCCGATCTTGCGGCAGCGTCCGCCTGGCGGCGGCTCCCGGGTGCCCGCGATGAGTTCCGCCGCCATACCCGCCATCAAGAATAGGCGCGAGGAGAAATCGGCATCGTCCTCGATTAGTTCCAGCGCAGTGGAAAATGCCGGGATGAGGCGCGTCATTTCCCGCAGCCCGCAGCGAATGTGCGGCAGCAGCATTTGGGCCAACTCATGGTGCGCCTGTCCCCACACAGCCCGCCACGGCTCACCTAGGGTAATACTGCGCCGCTGCCAGCCACAGCCAAAAGCGAGACCAGCTTCCGCCATGGAAGTGCCCGCCCGCTTTTCATGCCGCGACGGCCATGCCGCACAGACGGCCAGAAATTCCTCCAGCAATTCCAAAGGCACTGGCCCCTCCTGATGCGGCGGCCCATACCAGTGCAATACCGCCGCTGCTGAACGATGCGGCTCCGGCATCTCATCAAACCGCTCCGCCACCAGTGATTGAATTTCCTCCGCTGGAGTCTGTGTCTCGAATGGCTCGACTGACGGCTGCCTCCTCCGCGCACGGCGCTCCCACACCACGGCTGCGATCCGGGCGAAGGAGGCAACGCTAAAAGGGGTGGAGTGGTAGGACATAGCGGCAGCACAGGGCCAATGACCCTCTGCTTTTTATCATAGTGGCCCGGGTCGGCAGCAACGCCCCGCAGAGTCATCCGCGTTCGCGTGACCGCGTAGAATTCTCGTCCTACTGTGAGGAAAATACAGCGCAAAACACGCCGCTGCGCCAGCCTATCGCCAACCATTATGAATCATCAGATCCTTCGCCATTTCGCCATCCGTCTGTCTTTGATGCTGCTGTGCGCCACTTTTGCCAGCTGTGCCGGCAGCGGCGGCGGTGCCGTGAGCTACGGTAGCACACCAGTTGCCGGCGCAGTGCTTAATTCCTCCGACAATGTTGCTGTCGCCGTCACTCCCGCCGCCGGTATGGCTGACTTTGAAACCAGCCGCCTCACCAGCCGTGTGAAGGCTGCCCTCGACAAAAAGCGCGCCGGCAATTCCGGCCCGGCGCGCAAAGTCGCCGTCCACGTGCAGATGAGCCGCTACGACAAAGGCAACGCCTTCGCCCGCGCCATGCTCGCCGGCCTTGGCCAAATCCACATTGATGCCAACGTAACCGCCACAGCTGGCGGTAACCCGCTGATGAGCTTCCCCGTAAAGAAGACCTTCGCCTGGGGCGGCATGATGGGCGGCATGACCGACATCAGCCAGGTGGAAGTCGGCTTCGCAGAAAAAGTCGCCGGCGGCCTCACGGGCAAAAAGTAGCCCTGACTCCCCTCTGCCATGAAAGCTCACGCCCTTCTCTCCGCAGCACGCCATCAAAATCAGCCCCGTCGTTCCAGCGAAATGAACCGCCTTTCCTGGCCCGTCTCCCTGCCGCCACACCGTCGTGGGCCGTGGCTGGCTAGGGAGGCGTGCCGGGGTTCTGAAGCTCTGACCTAACCAAAACCATGAAGAAGCCCTCACCCAATCCTCCCACTGCCATGAACACGTTCAAATCAATCCTCCTTTTCCCACTCGCCTGCCTGCTGATCTGGAGCCTGTTGTCGGCCAACACATACGGACAGGTCTCTATCGGCAATCCGCAGATCAGAAGCGGCTTCGATGGAACTGACATCACGAACAGCATGGCTCCGGGCAGCGCCATCGAGTATGGTTACGGAGAAATCAGCAATAACGGATTCTTCGACGTCGATGTACCATATCTTTTCAAACTGGACGGCGTCGTCATCAAGTCAGGAACCACTTTCGTTCCCAGAGGTGCCACCGCATCCAGCACGTTCCGAGTCATTCCGCCGGTCGTCCTCACCGCGGGCAACCACACGATTGCATTGACGGACTCGGCTGGGGTCGGACCGGTCCGCAATTTCGTCGTCGGCGCGGGGGGGCTGCCTGTGGT
>JAYVJI010000058.1:0-2861 GCA_043769435.1 Verrucomicrobiota bacterium | reverse complement strand
CAGAAAAGAGCACAAGCCTGAACATAACGCAGTCGATATGGCTGCGGCCTTGGGGGTTGAGATATTGACCGAGGCGCAATACCGGGAACTGCAGCAGTTGGGAGAATTTGATACCAGAACCTCCAGCTGGGTGAAAACGCCGCCGGATATCAGAAGCCTCGGCGGAGCGCTTTTCTGCGACCGCCGGTTTGGACACGTCTTCGTATACCACAACGGAGCGCAGTCCTACTATAGCGCGAGAGGGTTCCGTGGCGCGCTGCTGGTGTAAAATAAAATAATGACCCGGCAGGGCGCGGGCTTCGGCCGCAGCATGGGCATGGGCCTCAGCTGACAGCTGCCGAATGTGTGGCTGCAGCGCCCGCCAAGAGGCGTCCGCCGGCCATCCGGATGACCCGGCTCGTCCGCGATGCGAACTGGATGTCATGAGTCACAATGATCAGGGTCGTTCCTGCCTCGCGGTTCAAGGTGAAGAGCATGTCCTCAACGGTTTCGCGTGAAACCGCGTCGAGGTTGCCGGTGGGCTCATCCGCAAAGAGTACGGCGGGCTGGTGGATGAAGGCCCGGGCGAGGGCGACGCGTTGCTGTTCCCCGCCACTGAGCTGGATGGGCAAGTGGTGAGAGCGGCTGCTGAGCCCTACCCTTTCCAGCAAATCCAGCGCGGCTCCCCGGCTCGATTTTTTTCCGGATAACTCCATCGGGACCATGACATTCTCCAGTGCAGTGAGCGATGGCAGGAGTTGAAAATTCTGAAAGATGAATCCAGTGCGGGTGCGGCGCAGTGCGGCTCTCTGGTCTTCATTGAGCCTGGACAGGTCATGGCCCTCCAAAATGACCCGGCCGCTGGTGGGAAGGTCCAGCCCTGCGCAAAGGCCCAGCAGCGTGGTCTTGCCACTACCACTGGGGCCGGTGATGGCGCATACTGTGCCCGGAGGGAGGGAAAAGCTGACGTCCTGCAGCACGGTGACCACGCCCGCTGCCGTGGCATAGGTGCGGGTGAGGTTTTCGGCGGAAAGAATCGCTGGAGCCATTGATGTTAGCGGCCCAGCCAAGGGCAGCAGCGCCTGCCTGTCAAGCCGGGGCCGGGCCGGCGGTTGCCACCTGCTGCCGCACCACTGCCAACCTTTTTTCCTGACTTCCGCTCCTTCCCGCGGTTCCCGGGATTCCCGCAGTTCCGTAGCTGGTTGAGGAGCCCGTAATTACATGACGCTCATCGGCGACCTTTCAGGCCGCGAAGCGCGAAGCTTGTTGGGGCGTGACCCGTACGTTTCTCACGAACCCTCCCAGTCATCCTCCCAGTCATGCCTCTGAGCGGCTGTCTAACTGGAAAATCTGTCCGGACACGGCGCTCATGGAGTGCAGGAAAATGATGAAGCGGGCGGCGTCATGGACAGTGTTGAAGCGCCCGAGGTGGTGTGCCGCTAGAGCGCGGGCGGCTGCATGTGGCGGGACGGTGGCGGTGAATGGGGTTTCCAGCCAGCCTGGCAGAACGGTGTTGATGCGGATGTTTGCGGGGCCGCAGGTGGCGGCCATGCTGCGGGTCAGGCCTTCCAGTCCGGCTTTGGCGGCAGCGTAGGCGGTTTGCCCAGCGACGCCTCTGGCGGAATGAGAGCCGATGTGGATGATGTGGCCGCTGCCCTGTGCGCTCATGATGGGGATGGCGGCCCGGGAGCAAAGCCATGCTCCTCCGAGCGTGGTATCGATCACTGCGTTACGCTCTGCTTCCGGCTGGTCCGCCAGGAGTGCGTCCCGGCGGATCGCGGCGTTGTTGATGAGCAAGTCTAGGCGGGGCAATGCGGCAAAGTAATCCCGGATGCGGGCGGGATCGGTGACGTCCATGTCATCATGTCCGGGGCTGTGGACGGTCCATTCATCGGCGGCTAGCAGCGAGCGGAGGGCGGTGGCGAGGGCACCGCCTCCTCCGGTGATCAGGGCGAGGGGCTTCACTGATTGACCGGCTCGAGCAGGATGCGCACGAGGTTCCAAACGGCATTGGCTGAGCTGTCGAGTTCCTCGACCCGCAGTGAAAGCGAAGGTGTGCCCGCAGGAATTTTCAGCGGGCCGGCTTCGAGGTTTGCGACCCGTGTCTTTTTGCCTTCGCCCGGGGGCACTTTGAGCGGCAGGAGGGTCTCGCCCGCTTTGATGATTATCTTCCCGCCGCTGGCAGCGTTGCTTTGATAGATAAAGGTGAGCTTGTAATTGCCGGAGACGTGCTGAGGCAGTGGCCATGTGGCTGTGCTTTGGGGGTAGCTCCAGAAGCTGTAGTCAGTGGATCGCTCAGCGCGGTCCATATTGAGGCGGAATGAGCGCCGGCCGGGAGCGGTATCAGAAGGGTCTTTTTCTGCCTCCCCTGCGAGGATGGCCTGTAGGCCGGTGTTGCTGTCGAGGGCGGCTTTCACACGGAGAATCTCTGCGCTCGCCTTGGCTGCGGCCAGCTTGTTGCCATCTTTCTCCAGCTTTTCCTTCAGGAGGGTCAACTCATCTGCATAGAGGGCTGCGGCGCGGCGGCGGGCGGCCAGCTCGGCGGCCGCAGTCCTTTGCCTGATCGCCTCCAGGGCATCATCTGGCCGGGGCTGGTCCACTTTTTTTTCCTGGGCACGGATGGGCAGGGCTGCGGCTGCCACAGCCAGGAAACAGGTGAGCAGGGTGCGGCTATTCATCTGTGCGGATGAGCAGGATTTTCCGGAAGTCGAACAGGGAGCCCCCGGTATGGGAAAGCTGGATGACTTCGAGGGTGAGGGTGGTGGCTTCCGGCGGGATGGTTAGGGTGAAGTCGGAGATCGTTCGCGTGTCAGGGCCGGGCTCTACGCTGGAATCCCGGGATCTTTTTTCGCCGGCGACGATGATGGGGTCCACCTTTACCC
>JAYVJI010000057.1:0-2479 GCA_043769435.1 Verrucomicrobiota bacterium | reverse complement strand
CCCAAATAAAGATACCTCAGCTCCCTATACGATCTGCTATCTGGAAGACAATGTAAGCTGGTATTGGAGCTTTTTATGGTCAGGTGGCGCTCCAAGCATTCTCTGGTCTGAGGAGTCTGAGTATTGCTTTCAAAGAGACCGGCACAGCGTCGTTCTCCGCCAGGGTAGAGGAGGCCAATTTAACTACTTTGAGCCATTCCAATACATGGCTGACGAACTTGAGTTTGCTCCAGCCATAACGGTATGGAACATCCCTTACGACCACTATGAATATCCATTGTACCAGTCTCACGCTCATGGTGCAGACCGTAATGATAAAGCCGGCGCCTTGACAACGGGAGTTACCGTTTGGCTGCGAGGTCCTAAGTCAGCCAAGGCAGTTACGCGCACCTTTATAAGAAAAAACCGCACCTGGGAGTATTTTTCCCGCCCCATTCCTTCCTACACAGAACAGGAATCAGTATCACTTCAAACCTTCACAATACCCGCAGGCAAAAATTATTCACATTACGATTACAAAAAATGGGCAGGAACCTTATCTCTATCCCCTCCGCAATGGGGCCGCTCGGAAGGCTTTGAAAGCTACATCATCCCGGTGGAGGTAGTCTCAAGGGACAAGTTTTTAGCCGGGAGTTTTGAAATTCCAAATGGGTGGGACAGTCTTCAAATGGAATTCGTGGCTCCATCCGAGATCCTCGGGAAATACGGAAATCTACTTGGCGGAGGAACGACGAAAATCTACAACCGGGTCGAAGATATCATGGATGCGGC
Organism: Verrucomicrobiota bacterium; assembly: GCA_043769435.1. GTDB lineage: Bacteria > Verrucomicrobiota > Verrucomicrobiia > Verrucomicrobiales > V1-33 > JAYVJI01. The sequence continues at coordinate 1,708 of JAYVJI010000057.1, read as the reverse complement.
GGACATTGCCGCAGGAGGGCAGCCAGCCACGCAAAAAGTATGGTTTGTCAAAGACCCTAACAGCCGCAAGATCAATTTTTACACCTGTTTTAATTCCGTCGGGAATGTCCACATCAAGCTATACCTGAACGGCAGCAACAACCCGATCGGTTCCATCCCCCACACCCTGACTGATGCATCGGATTTTGCTTCTACCATTTCCTACGTAGACGCCTGGGTGAAGGGCTCCGCATTCACCTAGGCAGGCGGCGGAGGTCCCCCTCTGGCCCTGATGGCCTCACCTGCGGGCGGACCACAGGCGATGAGTGCCAGCGCGCCTTCCGCCCTAAATTCCTTCGGTGACGAGATCGATAACCTAACCAGAGGATGCCTCATTCCATTCTTCAACGTGATCAATCAGGTGGAGGGCTTGGCGGCAGTCGCCCATGGACTCTTTGACGGGGTGAAAGCCGGCCTTGAGGACGATTGGATGATGGTGCTCCTCATCAAGCAGGGTGTTGTTTTAGCAGGGAATTGGGCCTCGCAGCAAATTGAAGTAGAACTCCAAAAATGGCAAACCGATCCCTTGAAACGGGCAGGTGAACTCAAGCAACTGGCAGATCGGATTTGCGAGGACTTGGTCTTCAAGCCTCTCCAGCAATTCGGGGAGGATCTAAGCACATGGGAAGGATTCAAAAAGAGGGCATGGAACGCGTGGAAATTGACCCCGATCGGGCTCGCCACGCAAGCATGGGCCCTCACGAAAGACAACTGGCCCATCATCGTCGATGGGCTTACCAGTTGGGCCGACGACTTCAGCAGCCGTATGATGGAAGGAGCAGAAAAAGCCCATTGGGACGGAGTGCCATGGGCCAAGGACAAACTGCTGGACGACATCCACACCGCCACCAGGGAGTTTTCCTACACGTTTGGCTACACGTTCGGGTAATTGTGCGAGCAGGTTGGCATCGGATTTATCACCGGGGGGGCCACCAAGCTGGTGCAGGTCGCCACCAAAGGCGGAGTCAGCCTCGCCGCCACTCTGGCTAAACGCACCGCCGGTGCCGTGGCAGCCCGGGCGCTCATGCTCAAGCGTGCGCTGGCCGCGGCCACGCAGCTGCCGGATGAGGCACTGAAATTGTTACAGCAAAGGCTGTCTGCGGCTGGCGTCGGGCCAACTGGAGACGGGATGCTCAAAGTTCCCCTGGAAGTGCTTCAGGAGGGTGGCGAAAGCGCGAGGTTCAACTTCAAACAGTATTTCGCTAGTGTCTTTGATGCGCCGAAGCTAAACAAATTCCTGCGCCAAGGCGATGCGGCTGCGAAAAAAGCGGCCAACTCCTTGCTGCTGGACCGCATGGCGCAAATGAAGACGATTCTCGGGGATGATTTCACCGAGCCTCTACAGAAGAACTTCATGAAAGTTGTCGAGGATTTGATCCTCGTGAAACGCCCGGACGGCACGGTCGATGAGTTCTTTGAAGGTTTCTTCCGGGCAATGGAAGGCAATCCTAGCCTCATGAAGCACGCGGACGATCTTCGCGTGAAAACCGGTGGAACCACTGAGCCTTTGAGCAACCAGGCCAAACTGTTCTTGAAAGAGCTGCTATCGGACCCGAACCCTGGCGATCTTTGGAAATTAGACGACATCCCACACATCCCGGACTGGCAGAAGACCGTCCCGCACAAATTCTGGGCACGTGGAAATCTTTTTGAGATGCTGTATTACAAG
>JAYVJI010000056.1:0-11050 GCA_043769435.1 Verrucomicrobiota bacterium | reverse complement strand
CTGGCTCCTGTGCTTCGGGCGGTTTCGACCATGCGGATGTTCCCTTTGGAAATAGGGCAGACGCTGCGCCGGAGGTCGAAGTTCTCATTGAGCAGGGGGCCTATCTCGTGGCCTCTGCCTTGGAGGAGGAGAAATTTCACCTCTTCCGCTAGGTCCGCCCAGCGCCGGATGGCCGCGAGCACGCGGCTGTCACCGCGCTCGTAGCGGGCGCGGAGGTCGTTGTGAAAAACCTCGGTGCCCTCGCTGAGTTTGGTGGTGTAAGCGATGTAGACCGGAGGGAGGAGTGCGGGGTCCAGTTCCTCGTAGTGGCCGTGGCCCTGACGCTCGGAAAGGGTGCGGTCGAAGTCCATGTAGACCAGGCCCTCGTACACCTGGATGACACGGTCCTGAAGGCCGGCGGGAATGCCCAGCTCGCCCTTCTCCACGGAAAGGATCAAGCCTGGGAGGATGGGGCGGGGGATTTCCACCTGAAAGAATCCCATGAGGGCGCGGAAGCAGGCGGTAATGATGGCGCTGGAGCCGGCAAGCCCCACGTTATTTGGGATCTCACTGTGGTAGCTGAGGCGGAAGTTCCGTTTCGGCAGGGAGATGTTGCTGCGTGCGCAGTAGTCTGAGAAAACCTTGCAGCCGGCTTTGAGCAGGCGGAGCCCGCCGTAGTATCCAAACTGACCGACGTCCGCCCGCAGGTGCGCGAAGTCGTTGAAGAGTGAATGGTCCCGCTCGTTGGGGACCAGTTCGATGCGTTCGGACTCCTCGATCCAAGTACGTGCGGCAAAGTTCCGCGCGATAAACGAGATGGTCTTGCCGTTATAGCCGTCGGAGGGATTTCCGACGAGGCCGGCACGGGCGTAGGCTGTGTATTCCTGAACTGGCATGGGTGAAATGCCTTTTCTGGCGGGGGATGGGACTGGCTGCAAGACTTTTATTGGCAAGCCTCAGGCGGCCATTTTTTCCGGTCCGGCTCCAGACGGGTTTGCCTTGCCCTGCGGGGATTCGCAGTTACGGCTTGAGGGAGTCCATTCCTCCCAGACCCGTCCCTGCATCGTTCATGAACCGTATCACCGCCACTTTTTCCCGCCTGCGGGCCAATAGCCAGAAAGCCTTCGTCGCCTACATCGCCGCAGGTGATCCTTCATTGGCGGAGACGGATAACATCGTGTCGATACTGGAAGCATGCGGCGTGGACATCCTAGAGCTGGGCTTACCGTTTTCTGATCCGCTGGCCGACGGGATCGTGAACCAGATGGCAGCCGGCCGCGCTCTGGAAGCCGGGGCCACCACGGCGGGAGTGCTGGAAATGATCCGCCGCATCAGGAAGACCTCGGAGCTGCCGTTGGTGCTCTTCACTTATCTCAACCCGGTGTATGCCTATGGCTTTGAGAAATTCCATGCCGATGCCGCCGCCGCCGGCGCCGATGGGATCCTGCTCCTGGATTTGCCGCCGGATGAGGCGGCGCTGAATGGTGAAATGAGTGCGACGGCCGGGCTGCAGCGCATCGTTCTGATCGCTCCGACGACACCGCCGGACCGGATGCGCAGCCTGGCGGAGAACGCTGAGGGATTCATCTACTATATCAGCCGGGAGGGGGTGACCGGTGCGCAGACTTCGCTGGCTGACAACATCGCCAGCCAGGTAGCGGAAATCAAAAGCGGCGGCGCGCAGGCACCGGTTTGTGTTGGCTTTGGCATTTCCACTCCGGAGCAGGCGCGTGCTGTGGCCATGGCCGCAGATGGGGTCATCGTCGGCAGTGCTATCGTGCGGATCATCGCTGAGCACGGTGGCAGCCCCGCATTGGAGGAGCGGCTGGGTTCCTTTGTCCGCCCGCTGGTGGAAGCGGTAAAAAGTGTCTAACCTACCGCTGTGAATAGACACCAACGCTCCGCCCAGGTCCAGACTCCAGTTCTCATTTTCAGTGGGATCGTGGGGCTGAGTGTGGTCTTTTTTTTCCTGTTCAGCGCAGGCTCCATCCGGAGGGAAGCGGAGCGGGCCGCAGAGGCCGCCGCCGGTCAGGGCAGGCAGGAGCCCGCCGGGAAGCGGGGAGCGAAGCCCAGCATTCCGCAGCCTAGGCCACCAGGGCCGCCCAAGGCGGCTCCGGCCTTCTATGCCGATGCGGCTTCGCTGCTGGCGGCCATCGGTGGGGATCTCCGCTCGGGAAATCTGGAGGGAGCCATGAAAACCGCCGGACCCGCAGGCGTGGGTCCGAAGCCGGAATTCGTCAGGCATTTACTCACCGGCGCAGGCTTCGCTGTACCAGCTGAGGGACCGGTATTCCGGGAAGCGGGAGCTGTGAGCGGAGGCAGCCGTCATGAGTTGCTCCTCATCCCGAAAACACCCGGTGCCCTGGTGCCGGCAGGCACGGTGATGGTCGATGTAGCCCGCACCGGGGCTTCCTCTGCGTGGGAGGTCAAGGACTGGCGCTTCAGTGCGGGCCTGGTCACTCAGGGGCTCAGTCTGGTGCGCCGGGAGGGGATCAACCTCAGTCCCGGTCCGCTGGCCTCCACGCCGGATTCGCTGAGCAGCGCGCATGATTTCCTAACTGATGTCCTGGCCCGGGATTTCCGCAAGGCGCGGGCATTAACGGATGAGAAAAAGATCACCCACGAGAAGCTGGCAGGGCTCTGCATCGTCTTTGAGGAAGGGGAATACCGCATGGCAGCGAGCCGGCCACTGGTGGTCACCGCAGGCAGCGAGTCCACCGCCTGGGCCATCGCAAAGGTCCGCTCCGATAAGCAAAAGCTGGATAGCGAGATAGGGCTGGAAATGACCAATGAACCGGGCCGCGGCTGGGTGATCCACAGCCTAGACTTTAACAAAATGCTGGCTGGTTATGTGAAGGCCAGCAATTCCGGAAACGTCTTTTATTCTCCCATCGTGAAGTCGCCTACAGGGAAGGAGAGCATCGTCGTTTACTTCGAGTTTAACCAGTCGGAGCTGCATCCGCGGGCGATCGCCCAGCTGGATATCATCGCCGGATTGCTGAAGAGCGATCCAGCAAGGAAGATGAGGATCTCCGGCCACGCGGATAACGTAGGGAATGAAGACTATAACTACAAGCTCTCACAAAAGCGGGCCGCTAACGTCAGAAATCACCTAGCATCCCTCGGGGTGCCGCCCGCGCAGATAGAGACCCTAGGATTCGGCGCGACCTCGCCGCTGGATCCGAATCTCCGGGATGACGGCACAGATAATCCGGATGGCAGAAGCCGGAACCGCCGCACGGAAATCTATCTGGACTTCTAACCATCCTGCTTTTCTCCATCACATGACCCGATCCACCATACTGCTGGGCGCAGCTATTTTCCTGACATCCTGCAGCGGCAAAAAACCGCCCCCACCCGGAGCGGAGCTGCAGTCGGATGCCGGGGCCGCACTTCTCCAGACCGTCATAGATCAGTGCCCCCGGGTGAAGGATGTGCGCTGCTGGAATCTCACTGTCGGTGAGCACATGGGCGCACCGGACGAGGGATTCAGGAAACGCCTGAAACTGCCTGACATCCCCTACGTTCCCTCCAACAGTATCCAGGTGGCGGTCATCAAGGGACGCAGGACGATCTTTGACTCAGAGACCGGAGCCAGCCCGCTGACACTTCAGATCAGCAGCCTCACCTTGCCCAAGGACGGACGCCAGGAGGGCGTGGCCGCGTGGGCATGGATGGATGAGGCGCACCGTGCCCGCTACGAGATGCTGGCCCGTCCGGGCGGTGGCTGGGACATCCGGCTGATAGAGGAAATCCCCGTGGCCCCGGTGAATACCAGCGAACCGCCAAAATAACCGGCCCGCATGGCCTGCCCCCTCATGGCTGACCGGAATCCGTCTGCCTGCACCAGGCCCGGTATGTGGGTCAGGATCGGCTGGTGCGCCGGCTCAGTCGCGGCCTTTCTGCTCCTCTATGACACCACCAACTGGCTGGCCGCCCGCAGCGGCACCACCCGCTGCCTCGCCTTTGATTGGGAATACCGGCTGCCCTTGATCCCTCTCTTCGCGGTTCCCTACTGGAGCATTGATATCCTCATGGCCATGGCGCCGTTTTTCACCACACGCTGGGATCAATTGCGCACGCTCCTAGTCCGGCTGGCCTTTATCCTCGTGGTTTCCTGCATTTGCTTTTTGATTTGGCCCTGCGTCTGCGGCCACACCCGTACCATTCCGGACAACTGGAGCGCCCCCCTCTTTGCCCTCCTCCATTTCTTTGACCTGCCCTACAACCAAGCGCCCTCGCTCCATGTGAGTGAGGCCATCGTCATAGCTCCCGTCTACCTAGCCCGCGTGCCCCGCCGTGGGCGCCCGGCAGCAGTCCTCTGGCTGGCCACAGGTTGCGTTAGCATTCTGTTCACACACCAGCATCACCTAGTGGACCTGATCACAGGCGCACTTGTCGGGCTGGTCGCCTTGCGGACTCCGCGGAGGAAATGAGGAAAATTCAAAAATCCAAAGTCGCCTCAGCTGCGCTGGTTCCCGAGGATGCTGGATAGTTTTTTTCGGGGTCGTGTTAGGGGGTTAACAAGACGGGATTAGGCGGCTATGAGCATGGAGCCGCACGCAACGAAAACCTCGATCCCAGGATCGCAGCTCGGCGCACATTCTTCCACCTCGAGGGGGAAAAAAGCCCTATTCCATTACGAACCGAAGATACGGGAATTTTAATTGTTGCCACCGGAGATAAATGGCACCTTAGTTGCTTAGCTTATGCTTTGCTACCACCAGCATTTGTAACTCACAAGATCTATAACCATTATGAAACGCTTAGCTCTTTCCCGATTTCTCCCCGCCCGTGCGGCTTTGCTGGTTCTCTCATTGCTTGCGGCGTGGCCGGCTGTTTCGCAGGCGCAGACGTGGAACAACTACGTCAGCGTGGGCACAGGGTGGAATGCAGCGGTGAACTGGCTGCCGGCGGCGGCTCCGGTGAGTTCCATAGACAATACCTTCACCTTCGGCTCATCGTTCCTGCAAACAGGGACGGGCTATACGACGACGAATACGAGCGGGACCTTCGATGTGAACAGCCTCAGCTTCTCCTCCTACGGCAGCGCACTCGGGGCGGTCGCGGTGACGAATACGCTGGCGACGGATACCATTCAATTCAACACCAGCAGCCTCGGCGCGCTGCCCTCTCTTATACAAGGCGGGACGGGCCGGGTGAGCCTGCGGCACACGGTGGGCGGAGCGGCGGGGATCACGCTGGCGGGCGGAGCGGCGGGGACGACGCTGCAATTCACAGGCGGCGGCATCGGGGATGTGTATGTGGACAGCCGCATCGTCTCCACCGGCGCAGGAGCGAGCGGCTTGCGGATCAATATGACGGGCGGGCGGAATTTCGGCAGCGGGTCCATCGTGCGGCTGGGCGGGACTACCAGCACCTTCGCGGGCGGCGTCACCCTAGATAGAGGTAACCTGATGTTGAGTAATGTGAACAATGTGACGGGGGCCATCGCGCTGACGGCCGCGGTGGCGGCCACGCCCATCACGTCGCTGGGCAGCGGCACGCTGACGGTTAATGGCGGCACGCTGCAATTCGACCCGCTGGCGGTGTCCTCAGGGACCTCACCCACGGGCATCACCGGTACGCTCCAGGTGAACAACGCCATCCAGCTCAACAGCACGCTCAACGTCACCGGCGTGCAGCCGGCAACGGCCCCTTCCGGCAATATCAACGCCATCTTCGCCGGGGCCATCGGCGGCGGCGGCGGCATCAATGTCAGTCCGATCAATGGCAGCAGCACATACGCCTTCACCGGAGCCAACACCTTCACCGGTTTGGTCAACGTCACTCCCGTGGGCAATACGGTGGCCACCGCCCAAGCCGGCACGGCCAATGTGAGCACCGGCAGCTTTGCCGGGGCCAGCGGTTTCGTCGCTTCCGGCAACAGCAGCATCACGCTGAACAACGTCTTCGGCGTGCAGACGCGGCTCAATACCGTGACCGCGCCGACCCTCACGCTGAACCGCGGCAACTTAAACCTCTTCGGCAATGCCACCGCCAACTCAGCGGAAACCTTTGGCCTGCTGACCTCTCCCTCCTCCGGCAGCTTGTCCATCTTCAACGGCAGCGGCACTGTGGGGAGCAGCACGCTCACCTTTTCCGGGCTGAACCGCGGGGCGGACAACCGCGGCACGCTCGCCATCGCCGCCACCAACATGGGCAGCGGCACCGGCAATGGCGAAGGCATCCTGCGCTTCACCAGCGACCCCGGCGGCAGCACCGGCGGGGCCGGCGGCGCGGGCACGCCCACCCGCAGCGTGCTCCCGTATGCGCTGGCCAATACGCAAAACCTCAGTGCTATCATTTCCACCACGCTCAGTGCCGCCGGCACCACGCTCAATGGCACCTCCGCGGCGAACAGCGCCAGCTTCAGCCTTGTGCGCTGGGATAGCAGCACGAAGCGCATTGAGCCGCTGAACCTGACCACGGAATACGCGTCCAATCTCTACACCACCGGCGGCAGCGTGCCGGATGTGAACCTGCGCCTCGCCGGCACCAGCGGACAGCCGCTGGCCAACAGCCGGGCCGGCCTCAATAATGCCGCCGGCCTGCCATACACCCTCAATAGCCTAACGCTGGACACCAATGTCGCGGTCGCCGTCACCGTGGGCACGTCCGTGGCCGGCAGCGGCACCCTGCGCGTAGCCGGCGGGGCCATCGTTTCCGCGACCAACAGCGGTTCCGGCACCATCGCCCTCCCCTCGCAGATCAACACCCCACGGCTGGACTTCGGCACCGCCCTTGGCTACCTCCACACGGCCTCCGCACTCACCATCAACAGCGCCATCTCCGGCAGCGGAGGCCTTGTAAAAACCCAGGGCGGCGTCCTCATTCTCAACGGAAACAACACTTTCACCGGCGGTCTTTTCAGCAACACCGGGCCGGTGCAGTTCAGCAATGACAGCAACCTCGGCGCGCCCGGCGAGCCGCTCACGCTCCATAGCGGTCTCACCACCGGGTTGACCTTCCAGGCGTCCAATCTCCACGTCACCGGCGGCGGGGCCGTCACCGTGAACCGGCCCGTCACTATCGGGGCCGGCGGCGTCGTCCTCAGCGTGACCCATGCCAACACCGCCCTCACCCTGTCCGGCCCCATCTCCGGCAGCGGTCAATTCACGAAGGCCGGCGCGGGCGTGCTGAATCTCACGGGCACCAATTCCTACACCGGCCCCAGCCTGCTGGTGGTCGGCACCTTTCGCCCGGCCACTGATGCGGCGATGGGCGGAGTCGGCTCGCACGTTATTCTGGCGGGTGGCACCTTTGAGCCGGGCAGCAGCTTCGGCACCTCCCGGGACATGCTGCTCACCGCCACCAGCGTTCTTTTCACTAACGGGCAGAACCTCACCCTCAATGGCGACCTCACCACCCCTGCCACCGTCACCACCAGCACGCTCGTCAAAGACGGTCCCGGCGATTTCATCCTGACGCGGGAAAACTCCTACGCCGGCCAGTATCAGAACGGCACCTCCGCCCCTGCCGTGCGCGGCCTGAACACCACCGCCACCACCAATTCAGGACGCACCGTCCTCAGCGGGCCGGACGGCTCCCTCGCCAAAGCCAGCGGCCTCCTCGTGCTGGGCGGCGGCGAAGTGGTGCTGGACAACACCGCCGCCATTAACCACAACCGCCTGCCCCAGGGCACGCTCAGTCTGGCTGGTAATTTCACCATGATCGGCAATGCCGGCGGCAGCGTCACGGAATCCATCACCACCCTCTCGCACGGCCCCTCCACCGCCGCGCCCTACGGCGGCACCGTCACGCTGGTGCAGCCCGCCTCCGCCGGCGGCAATGAAACCACCGCGCTCACCGCCACCGCCACCTCAGGCACCACCACCCTCGGCACCCTCTTTGTCCGCGGCACGAACTTCGCCGCACTCTCCGGCGACCGCACCGGCCTCATCTTTTCCAATGCGGTCACGCAGAGCAACGGGCTGATCCCGTTCATGACCGGAGCCACCTCCGCGACCTCGGAGGCGACCACCTTCCTCACCACGACCACCATTCCGGTCCCCGCACCTAACACCAACGTTTTCGCGGTCACGCCCTTCACCGCCTACACCGCCGGAGCCGGCGCACTCGGCGCGGGAGCCGCTGCCAACACCTATGATGTCACCGGAGCCGCCAGCTTCACCGGAACCGCTGCGGCCAATGCCCTGCGCATCAGCCCCGGCGGATCCGTGGCCCTCACCGCCTCCACAGACGTGCTCACCCTCGGAGCCGCCGCCGTGCTTTCCACCGGTGGAGCCAATGGCGGCATCACCGGGGCCGGCACCCTCGCCTTTGGGGCCAACCCCGCCCGCTTCACCGTCACCAGCACCAGCCCGCTCACGGTCGGCACCGTCATATCCGGCAGCGGCGGCCTCGTGAAAAGCGGAGACGGCACCCTGACGCTCAACCGCCCCATCACCACCACCGGCAGCATCGCCGTGGCCGGCGGCACACTCGCCTATGGCACGCCCAACGCCCTGCCCGCCGCCTCCAACGTGCTCATCAACAGCGGGGCCACGCTCGACCTCGCGGGCAACAGCTCCACGCTCGGCAGCATCGCCAGCTTTGGCAATGTGAACCTCGGCGCGGCCAGCCTCACGCTTAGTTCCACCGCCGCCCCCCTCACTACCTTCGGCGGCTCCCTCATCGGCACCGGCGCTTTCATCAAGACCAACACCAACACCGTCACCCTCATCGGCAGCAGCCCCGCCTACACCGGCCAGATGAGCGTGCTGAACGGCACCCTCGCCCTCGGTAGCGATGCCGCCGCCGGCACCGGAGCGGCCCCCATCCTCCTCGGCGACAGCTCCGGCACCAACCGTGGCATCCTGCAAATCGCCGCCACCGCCACCTCCTTCTCCCGCGCCATCACCGTGCAAAGCGGCAGCACTCCCGTCACCCCACACGCACTGAACACCACCGGCGTCGGCAGCACCAACATCAGCAGCAACATCACGCTCGGGAATGTCTTCCGCTTCGAGGGGGTCAACAACGGCGCCGGCGTTGGCACCACCACCCTCTCCGGCACCATCAGTGAAACCGGCGGCGCGCGCGCCGTCAGCTACATCAACGGCAACTGGTCCATCACCGGCAACAACACCTACACCGGCGGCACCACATTCGACACCCTCAACACCGCGTGGATGGGAGCCGGCAGCGACACCGCCTTCGGCACCGGCCCGCTCACCTTCGTAAGCGACTTCGGCACCAACCTCCGCGCCGACGGAGCAGCGCGCACCCTAGCCAACAACGTAGTCTTCCAGTCCAATGCCTACGTCGGCTTCACCGGCACCAATGCCCTGCGGCTCAACGGCAGCGTCAACCTCTCCGGTGCCAGCATCACCCAGCCCATCGTCGTCACCAACACCGCCGTCACCACCCTCGGCGGCGTCATCAGCAACGGCACCGGCGGCATCACCAAAAACGGCCCCGGCACCCTTGAACTCCTCGGAGCGAACACCTACAGCGGAGCCAACATCATCAACGCCGGCGAACTCCGCGTGAACAACACCACCGGCAGCGGCACCGGCAGCGGCATCGTGGAAGTGCCCGCCGGAGCCGTCCTCAGCGGCACCGGCTTCCTCGTCCCCTCACTGGGCAGTGAAGCCGCCAACACCGTCTCCATCCGCCGCGATGGCGTAGTCGCCCCCGGGAACAGCCCCGGCATCCTCACCATCGGTTCCGTCACCACCACCGCCACCGTCAGTCTCGATGCCGGCAGCATCTTCCGCTTCCAATACAGCGGCACCCCGGCCGCCGACGCCGTGGACACCGGCGGCAGCGCCACCCCCGGCACCGGCAACAGCGACCTCGCCGTCAACGGCACCCTCAACATAGACCCCGGCGCTATCTTCAGCATCGCCGGGAACTTCAACGACTTCGTCCCCGGCCAGACCTACAGCTTCCTCGTTGGCACCGCCACCAACACCGCCAGCGCCTTCAACATCACCGCCCCCGGGCAGTTCGACACCACCGGCTTCGCCAACTATACCAGCGCCTCACTCCAATGGCACAACGTGGGTAACAACGCCTACTTCAACATCGTTGTGCCCATCCCTGAGCCCGGCACCGCAGCCCTCACCGGCCTCGCCGCCGCTGCCCTGCTACGCCGCCGTCGCCGGGCGTGAGGTGCGGTCAGCGGGGATCACTCTACTACCCATGACCAGCGGCCCCTGGTCTATGCCGCCGTCGCCGGGCGTGAGGTGCGGTCAGCGGGGATCACTCTACTACCCATGACCAGCGGCCCTTGGTCTATGCCGCCGCCGCAGCAGGGACTGGCCCAGCAACATGGAGTCATGCGGCAGCATGTTCGCGAGCCGCGTTTTCAGTTCGGAATAGTCCGGCGCGTTGTGGGGATCGGGATCGAAGTCGAGATCTTTTTCCACCTCCAGTATCTTCTGTGTGTCGAGCGTGTAGGCATCGGGGAATCCTGTGAGCGGTTCCCACAGCCCGAGTTCAAAGACGTGATGCTTCAACGCGGTGATGATTTCCACCGGCATGAAATCAATGCCGGACGCAGCGCCGTAAGGCTGGAGCGTGACATTGCTTGGCCAATGGCGAAGTGTGCAAGGCCTGTTACATTTCAGGGCTCGTTATTCTCGTTATTGGTGCGAAAAAAGGCGCGTGAGGGCAAAGGTGGAGGGAGCATGGTTTTCACATCCGTTGGACCGAGTGTGCCGGGCGCTGCGGCCCTCCAGGGCATGTCCAAGTCAGGTGTCCACTGCAACCTGCCACCGGTCCACCACACCCACGGACCTGCAGCACTTATTCCCGTACTGATGCCAGGTGGAATTACGGGCCGAGCACCCGAGCCTGGAACAGGAAGCAAGCCCAATGCGGAAAAGCGCAGTGATCCGCCCTCAGGATCGGAGAAGCTCAGTACATGAGCTTCATGAACAAGACGGCCAGGCACGAAAAATGGGCGTAAATCCACGAATCCCCACCGCTCACCTGCATAAGGCACGGCGTTGAAGACGATCCTGAGCTTAGGAGGATCGCCGACTTCAGGGCCGATAAGAGGTTCCTCGGGCGGTGCTTTATTTCCAACACCAGGCGGAGGAGTCGGCTTGCGTTTCAATTC
>JAYVJI010000055.1:0-8759 GCA_043769435.1 Verrucomicrobiota bacterium | reverse complement strand
GACATCAAAGGCGCTCAGGCCAGCTACAAATAACCAGCAGGACAAGGGTCCGGACATTGAACCGGACTTGGATCCACCTGCAAAATCCCCAAGGACCGTCTCCCCCGGAGACGGTCCTTTTTGTTATGATTACGCTGGCGTTGAGATCACTGAAATCTGCCTGCTGGCGGCCCTTTCCCTGGACTATGGTCCAAACGTGGTTCTCAGTGCCGCAGGCAGCCATCCTCAGGCCCGCCTTCCTCAACCTACCAACAACCGCATTCCCTGAATGAACCTCGTATACATCGGCAAAGTCGCAGCAGAACTGAACCTGAAACCAGCCCAGGTGGCCGCCACCGCAGAACTGCTGGCGGAAGGAGGCACCGTGCCCTTTATCGCCCGTTACCGTAAGGAAATGACAGGCGAAATGGATGAAGTGGCGATCACAAACGTGCGCGACCGCCTCCTGCAGCTGGCTGAAGTAGACAGCCGCCGCACGGCTATCCTCAAAAGCCTTGAGGAACGTAATCTTCTAACAGATACCCTCAAGCTCATGATCGGCAAAGCCGAAACACTGAGCCGCCTAGAGGACATTTTCGCTCCCTACCGCCCCAAGCGCCGCACCCGGGCAACCATCGCGGCAGAGAAGGGGCTCACGCCACTGGCGGACTTTATCATGGCTGAACAGGGAAATCCTGCGGCTGCTGTGGAGGCTGAGGCCTCCAAGTTTGTGAAGACCGATGTGGCTGATGAATTGAAAGTAAAATCCACTGACGAAGCCCTGGCCGGAGCCCGTGACATCATCGCGGAACGGGTGAGTGATGACGCCACCGTCCGGGCCGCTGTCCGCAAGATCTATGAAGAGGATGCCACCGTTTCCTGCCGCGTCCTGACAGGAAAAGAAACAGATCCGGAAGCGGCTAAATTCCGCGATTATTTTGAGTGGAGCGAGCCGCTGAAGCCGGTGCCCAGCCATCGTCTGCTGGCCATGCGCCGGGGCGAGAAAGAAGGATTCCTAATGCTGCGTGTGACCATTCCTGAGGACAAAGGCATCGACGCAGGCAAGCGCCTCATGGTGACAGGACGCGGGCCGGCCGCAGAACAAATGAGTCTGGCTGCGACGGATGGCTGCAAGCGTCTGCTGTTTCCCGCGATGGAAACTGAGGTGCGCCTGAGTTCCAAGCGCAAGGCTGACGCGGAGGCGATCAAGGTTTTCGCGGACAACATCCGTGAACTGCTGCTAGCGGCGCCTCTCGGGCAAAAGCGGACCCTAGCCATCGATCCGGGTTTCCGCAGCGGATGCAAAGTGGTGGTCCTTGATGCCCAGGGCAAACTGCTCCACAACGACATCATCTACCCCACCGCCGGCAGCCAGGTGCAGCTGGTGGAGGCCGCCCGCACCATCCTCACGCTGGTGCAGAACCACAAAATCGAAGCCATCGCCATAGGCAACGGCACCGCCGGCCGCGAGACTGAGGCCTTCCTCAAGCAACTGAAGCTGCCGTCGTCCATCGCCGTCGTCACGGTCAATGAATCCGGAGCCTCCATTTATTCAGCCAGCGATGTGGCGCGCGCTGAATTCCCTGACCACGATCTCACCGTGCGGGGGGCAGTGAGCATCGGACGCCGTCTCATGGACCCGCTGGCTGAACTGGTGAAAATCGATCCCAAGAGCATCGGGGTGGGACAATACCAGCACGATGTGGATCAGAGCGCGCTGAAGCATTCACTAGACGACTGCGTCATGAGTTGCGTGAACGCCGTCGGGGTGGAACTCAATACCGCCAGCAAGCAGCTGCTCAGCTACGTCGCGGGGCTCAATGCCGGCATCGCCGAAAACATCGTAGCCTACCGCAATGAAAAAGGCGCCTTCAAGAGCCGTGCGGAGTTGAAAAAAGTGCCACGCCTAGGCGAGAAGGCCTTTGAGCAGGCCGCTGGCTTTTTGCGTGTCCGGGGCGCTGATCACCCGCTCGATTCCAGTTCCGTGCATCCGGAGCGTTATGCGCTGGTAGAGAAGATGGCGGCGGACGCGGGTTGCAGTGTGCCCGAGTTGATCACTAACGAAGTCAAACGGAAGACCCTTAACCTCCAGCAATACGTCACCGCTGAAGTCGGCCTGCCCACGCTCAAGGACATCATGGCAGAGCTTTCCAAGCCTGGCCGCGACCCCCGCGCGCAGTTCGAAGCCTTCTCTTTCGCTGAAGGCATCGACAAGGTGAGTGACCTGACTGTAGGCATGAAGCTCCAAGGAATCGTCACCAATGTTACCGCCTTTGGGGCCTTTGTGGACATCGGCGTCCATCAGGATGGACTCGTCCACGTCAGCCAGCTGGCCGACCATTTCATCAAGGACCCTAACGAAGCGGTGAAGGTCACGCAGAAGGTGATGGTTACCGTCACCGAAGTGGATGCCGCCAGAAACCGCATCGCGCTAAGCATGAAGTCCAAACCCGACTTCGACCGCGAGCGCAAACCGGCCGGCCCGCAAGCAGCCGGAGCCCCTGCGGGCCAGCAAAACCGCGGCCCCCGTCCCGGCGGCGGAGGGTATGCCGGTGCGGGCGGTGGCAGGGGGCCGCAGCAGGGAGGAGGCATGGGCGGTGGATGGTTCGACCAAGCGGTGAATCGCGGGAAAAAATAGCAGCAGCCACCACGGCCGGCAGCGGAAAGCCTGCCGGATTCGCTCTGAACACCCATCAAGAGCCCTCAGGGACGCGGCCAAAAAATGAAACATTCATTTTGCATTTCTGCCAGACTATTTTCCGCCTTCCTTCGTTCCGGTTCGGTCGCACATCACTGCGGATAGGGTCCCCCACCGTGCCTGGGAATACATAAATAAATAACTTCTGCGCATTGTTTGGTGGTTTATTTCTGGCCGAGTCCCAAACTCCCTCACGGTCAATGCCCCGACGTGCGCAAATGAAGTCCCAGTGCCACTCTTCGCAGGGAAAATACTGGAGACTCTCATTTTTGGTAGATTTTGTATGGAAAATTAAAATAGCTGTGATATTTTACGACCTAAATGAATTTTCCATTGTCCGTCCCATCCGATGCCATCCTAGCGATCAGCCCGCATAGTCCGCCTGCGGCGTGCTGCGGCGGGGCGTCGGAAGTGGCCGCAGGATAAGCCACTGCACTCATGCCGACTCTCGTCTTCAAACTCAGCGAAAGCCAGTCACTGGACTTCCCTCTCAGTGGGGATCTAGTGAAGCTAGGCCGGAATCCGGCTAACGATATTGTTATCGACAATTCTTGGATTTCCTCATTCCATGCGGAGTTTGATTTGGAGCCCGGGCGCGCCATGGTGCGGGACTTAAACTCCAGTAATGGAACGAGCATCAATGGCGAACGGATCGACACTGCTCCGCTGAAGAATGGAGACACTATTTCCTTTGGCCAGCTTGATGCCGTGTATGTTGACGCCCGGAGCGCTGCCGAGGCCCCTGCTCCTGCCAAGCCCCCCTCCCGGGCACCGAGGGTCATGCGTCCTCAGCCGGTCTTGTCTCCGGTCCCGCTGCCAGCGACTCAGAAAACCCCGCCGCCATCCCGGCGCGAGGGATATTCCCAGCCATCACCGGTAGCCACGACGCCGGTGCCTGTCGAGGATATGGCACTGAAGGCTCCCCCTAACATTGTGAGCCGGAGCATTCCGGCGGAGTCGCCATCGAAGCAGGAAATGGATGCCGCACGCACGCAGCTGACGGAACTGCGGAAAGCAGTGGCGTCGCTGATGAATGAAAAGGCAGTGGCCGAGCGGGAGCTGGAAAAGGCAGCCGCAGCGCGCAAGGAATCCGCTGCGCTGGAAGCCAGCTTGGTCTCCCTGCGGCAAAATCAGGCCGAGCTGCAGAAGGAATTTGATCGCCAGAAATCCATGGCCGAGCGCGAACTGCTGGCGCTCAATGACCAGCTCCTGGCCCGCCAGGCTGAGGCCGAGAATGCCTCCCGCGTTGCCCGTGAGGGAGCGGCAGCCAACGCTGCGGCACTAACAACTGAGCAGCAGCGCGAGCTGGAGAGCATCACCGGCAAGATCGCAGAGGCCAGGCGCGCGCTCGTTTCCCTCGAAGAGGAGCGCGGCGTGCGGCTGCACTCGACTGAGCAGACCTTGCACAAGCTTCTCCAGGATCAGTCCGCTGCGGAGGCTGCCTTGGCTGGCCTGACAGCTAAACTGGAGACTGCGGGTGCCGAATTACAAAGCATAGAGGCCCGCAAGACGGACGGAGAAACGCAGCTGGCCACCAAAGCCAGAGCCACAGAGGCAGAGCTTTTATCACGGACGCAGGCAGCACAGGCGGACCTCCAAAAGCTGCAGCAGGACCAAGCTGCGGCCAGAAGTGCCTTGGCTGAGGTGAAGGCGCAGCTTGATGCTGCCACCAGCGGGCTGACCACTCTGCAGGGGCAACAGTCCGCGCAGGAAAAGGAGCGAGGCGCCCAGGCACTAGCAGCGGAGCAGGCATTGCAAAAACTGCTTGCCGGAAAATCTGCAGCCGAGCAGGCGCTGGCCAGCGTCCAGGCTCAGGTCGAGGCTGCCGGGAAATCACTGGCAGCCACCCAGGAGCAGCACGCTTCTGTAAGCGAGGCTCACGCTGCCGCCGCTGCCAGCCTAGCCGCTGCCGAGGCCGGGCTCGGGAGCATTCAGCAGAAGCATGAAGTCAGCATGTCCGCCCTAGGTTTGCTGGATGCTGAGCACAGCAGCCGCATGGAAAGCGCCGCTGCGGCCCTCGGCAAAATACAGCACGAAATCGCTGCGGCGGAACATTCATTGGCGGCAAGGCGTGCAGAGGAGCAGGCCGCCCGGAGCGCAGCTGCGGATGCCGAGGCCCTTCTCCATACACAGCAGCACCTCCTTAACGAGGCGAAAGAAGCCACCCTCAAGTTGCAGGCGGGCGTGGCACAATTGGAGGCTTCAAAGGCGGATCTGGAGGTGCGGTTGAAAGCCGGGGAGGCCAGCCTGGCCGCTCAGATCAAGGCAGATAATGATGCCCTAGCGGAAAATCTAAACGCTGGCCGGGCACTCCTGCAGACGCAGCAGGATGAGCTGGCAGCAGTGACGGCCAGGACCAGCGAGCTGACCGCCGCCACCGCGGGGCTGGGAGAAATGCACGCCGCGATTTCAGCCGCGAAAATAGAGCTGGCACTTCAACAGAACTTCCTCACAGAGTCGGCAAAATCCAAGGCAGCGCTGGCCGCTGAACTGGACTCGCTCAGAGCGGAGCGCGAAGCATTGACTGATGTCACCAACAAGCTGAAAGCAGCTGAGGAAGCAAAGGATGCCGCCAACCGGGAACTTGAGGACATGCTAGGGAAAATCACCGCTGCCGCCGCAGAACTGCGCGGGGCGCAAGAGGCCGCTGCCAGGCAGGAAAAAGAAGCCGCTGCTGCCCAGGAAAAGAGTGCCGCTGTCGCACGCGAAATGGAGGCGCAGGTCGCCTCTGTCCGCAGTGACCTGCACGCTGCCGAAAACGAGGCTCAGTCCGCTCTGCGTTCAGTCCAGGAGGAGATGGACAGACTCAAAACGGAACATCGCGACCTCGAAAGCAAAAGGGCCTCAGCCGCTGCTGAACTGGAAGCGCTGAGTGCCAGTCTGGTAGAATTGAAGGGCCATCATGAGACCACACATTCCCTGGTGCAGAGCTTGAAACAGACGCTGACCGGTCATGAAGAATCGATCGGCACCAGCGATGCCCGCGCCTTGCAGGCTGCCGCCGCGGCAGCTGCGGAGCAGGAACGCCTGACGGCATTGCGCAAGGAAGCCGATGAGTTTGAGGCGGGACTCGATGCCCGCCGGAAAGCGGCTGCCGCTACCGCCGAAGAAACCGCGGAAGCCACGCGCCAGCTAGAGGCTGTGCGCGCGGAGATAGCCCTAGCTGAGTCGGAACACGCCACTGCCCGGCAGGCGAAAAACGCTCTACTCAGTGACCTCCATACCATGGAGCGGAGGGCCAAGGAACTATCCTCAAAGGAATCGGAATGGCAGGACTTCAAAAACCAGTTTGCTACCGCTGACGCCGCTATAGCAGGCCGGGAGGAAAACCTCGCTGGCCTGCAAAAGCAGATCGCAGAGGCCGGCAAAGCGCTTGAGGCTATGAAAGCCGCCAGCGCTGAGGCGATGAAAGCCGCCGAAAACCTAGCCGCTATCAAAGCGGAAACCGCCCAGCATTCCAGCCGCCGTGACGCTGCCGTCCGGGCTGCGGAGACCGCTCAGGCCGACCTTGCCGCGCTCGAGACGAGGCTGGCTGCCGCTCGCGGGGACGCCGCTGGCCTCCACGTCCTGAGTGCCCAGGCCGCAGAGCTAACCAAGTCCATCAAAGCGCTTGAGGAACGCCGCAACACCCTGAGTGAAGCCCCGGATCCTAACTGGGGCACCGTGCATCTTCTCGCTAAATCCATCATCAAACAAGTGGACCTCCTCGACGACCTCATCGCCCACCTCGTCGCGCACAAGGCCCCAACAGAGGCGATCGAGCAGATGAGTCTGCTGCGGGCCGGCCTGACGGATCTCCTCGCGGACAACAGCGTGGTTCCTTATACCTTCGAACCAGGGACCGCTCTGGACCTCGCCAGCCGCAAGCGGATCCAGATCGTCGAGAGCCGCGACGTCCCCGGAACCCACACCCGTATCGATCGTGTCTTCCGTCCGGGCTACGTCTGCACCAACGGCACGCTCGGCGTGCAAACCCTGCTGCGCAAAGCAGAGGTCGCAGTCCTCGTGGCCAGTTAGCTTGCCTCACCGGATCCGTCCGCCAGCCCGCTCCGCTTGAATAGATTTCCTAACATTAATCAATGAAAATCGCACTCGACGCCATGGGCGGCGACTTCGCTCCGCGCAACATGATCGCCGGTGCCAAAATGGCTCTGTCCACATGGGACCGCAGCCGCATCAGCCAACTTTACCTGACAGGAAATGAAGCTGTATTGAAAGCCGAAATGCAGGCAGCAGGCCTGAGCGACCCCCGCGTGGAAATCATTCACTGCACTCAGGTGGTGGAGATGACAGACAGCGCCGTCGACAGCATCCGGAGAAAAAAGGACAGCTCTGTAAGTGTGGCGACCGATATGGTCAAGAAAGGGGATGCAGACGCTGTGGTTAGCGCCGGCCACACGGGCGCCGCCGTCGCCGCCGCCACCATCAAGCTGCGCACTCTGAAAGGCGTGGACCGCGCTGCTATCGGCAGCCCGTTTCCCAACCTACACGGCACCTGCCTCCTCATTGACGCTGGGGCCAGCGTGGACAGCCGCCCGGTCCACCTCTTCCAGCAAGCCATCATGGGTAGCGTCTACATGCAGTACGCCTTCGGCGTCTCCCACCCAGTCGTCGGCCTCATGAGCAACGGCGAGGAGGATGGGAAAGGAAACGAAGTGACGCGCGAAGTATTTGAGATGTTGAAGAGCGCAAAAGGCATCAACTTCAAAGGAAATATCGAAGGCCGGGATCTTGCCCTCTCCCCTGTCCACGTCGCTGTCTGCGACGGCTTTGTGGGGAATATTCTGCTGAAAGGCGCAGAAGGCACCGCTAAAGCCGTCGGCACCCTCCTGAAGCAGGCCCTGACGGCCTCCCTCCCCAGAAAAATGTTAGCGGCCATGCTTAGACCCGCCCTGCGCACTGTCTCTGACCGCATGAACTATGAGAGCCACGGCGGCAGCCCCCTGCTGGGCGTCAACGGCACCTGCATCATAGCCCATGGCAGCAGCAGCCCCCTCGCCGTGAAAAACGCCCTCCGGGTCGCCATGGAAACCGTCCACGCCGGCATCAATCACCACATCGAAGACGCCATGGCCGCGAATGATAAATTACCGCTCCCGCCGGATTCATAACGCTCATTTCTTCCGCCCCGTTGGGGCAAAATGGGAATCTAAGCGGTTTGGAAGGAAGTCGGATACTTCCTTTCAGGGATTAGGGCTCGCGGTTGACGGGGGCTGGGACGCGGCGCGGCAGTTTTGGAGCTTGGTGTTTCCTGACATGAGCTAAGCCATAGATGGATAGATAAAAATTTAGAAAATTGAAAATTTTAGCACTAGAAGTTATATTGCACGCTGAGCTTCACCGTGCGGGCTTCACCCACGCCGAGGCCAAAGCCGCCAAAGCTGACCGCACTGTAATAGCTCTCATTAGCTAGGTTCTCGATGTTGAGGCGCAGGACCGCAGGGATGCCGTGCTGGGGCTTCAAGTCATAGCTCGCTCCTAGGTCGAAGGTGGTGTAGGACGGGATGCTCCGGTCATTCACGGCGCTGAGATATTGCGAGGACTTGTAGTTAAAGCCGGCATTCAAAGCAAAGCCGGGCAGTAGGTCGGTGAAGCGATACTCAGCAAAAAGCCGCAGTGCGGCCTTGGGCACTCCGGGCGCGTGGTTGCCCCGTGTGGCGGTGTCACTGCCATTTACTTCAGAGTCGATAAAAGCGGCGCTCGCCAGCAGGGAGAGATCAGGGGTGAGATCGCCACCGATGCTCAGCTCCATGCCGCGGTGGGTTTGCTCACCATCCTGCACGTAGGCGTTAGCAGCATTCACGTTCTCCAGAGTTCGGTCGATCTGGAAAGCGGAGAGGCCGAAGTTGAGGCGGTCCCACTTGTGCCGGATACCGGCCTCGATCTGTGAGCTGGCCTTGGGGGGAAGCGCTTGGCCGAAGTTGGATGTGCCAAGCGGGGCGATGCCACCCTGCTCCAGTGCCTCGCCATAGCCGACGTAGAAGGAGGTATGCTCCCACGGCTTCAGGATGACAGCGCCAAGCGGAGTGAAGGCATCCTGCTGGTAGCCTTGCAGTTGCTCTTCAATGTTCACATAACAGAT
>JAYVJI010000054.1:0-3796 GCA_043769435.1 Verrucomicrobiota bacterium | reverse complement strand
GATGAGGCGGGCCATCTGGAACGCGCCCGGTAGAGCAGCCACAGGAGGAGGCCCCCGGCAGCAGTGAATGCAGCACCACCGTAGAGGGAAAGAGGGGATGTATAATCAGCATCCGAAGCTTGGGTCATGACCAGGTAGACCATCTCGTCCAGCACCATCGCGCTGCCAATTCCAAGGGCTACAGGTGTCAGCAAAGCCAGCCAGCGATGCCGCGTGCCGAAAGCCAAAAGAAAAGCCGCCGGGATCACCAAAAGGGTGCCTGTGAAAAGGTGATGCACGAGGACTCCGCCGGGCTGGATGTGTTGCACCCGCACGAGGTGCAGGAATAACCTCATGACCGCGAAAGTGCCGAGCATGGGCAGCAGGATGAGGAGGAGCGTAGCCCGGGGCTCCAGTAGCTGGCGGTCTGGATTCATGCGCGGCGGATACAGTGCAGTCCCGCGCTTCTCAAGCGGAAGTAGCGGCGGGCTCAGCCTACTTTCCTGCGGTGATAAAGCAGTGACTCGACGACGAGGACAAAGAGGGCCAGCAGGGTGAGCAGGAGATACGGGGGCAGGCCTTTGGAGATGGGCCCGAGCGTGGTCCGGGAGGAGGAGTTGTCCAGCAGGCTCTCTGGGGGCGACAGGGCATTCACCGCCGCCAGCCATTCACCGCCGTCATTCCTCAGGGTGTAAAATCCAGGGTTTTCCACGGGTCCGAATTTCCTCCCCTTGGCGCTGCTGAGACTCCCATCCGGATTCACGATGCTGGTGATCCCGGTATCACTGACGCCGGGGACGGGCAAGGTGCTGCCGGGCAGGTAGGTACTGGCCAGCGGCTCCTCACGCCCCGCGAGGTGGGTGGCGGCTCCATGGACTAGCAATGGGAACCATGCGCTGTAGTAAAACTCAGACTCCACAGGGTCCATATTCACCACGACGGTGGAGCTGCCCCCGGCGGTGGCGATGTAGATGAGCGGGACCGCTTGGTCGGACTCCACTAACACCAGAGCGCCTTCTGGAGGGATGATCTTCCTCGCGCCTGCGAAGTTGATGCCCGCTGCGTCAATGTGGCGGAGCACAGGATGGTCCGGCACGCGGACGCGGGCTATGGGGGACTCTAAGACCTCGCCTGTCTGTTGCCATGCTGGAGAGCTGCCTTCCGGTTGGAAGACCATGCTCAGCGGAGCGCGGCCATCAGCAGCAGGAGCTGGCGGGGACTTCCTAGCGAGGACGATCTGGGGATTCTGAGGACTCAGAGTGAGCAGGGCGCTGCCGGTATTGAAGGACTCCACAGCCATCTGGAAAAAGTACTGATCCTCCCCGGTCACGGCCACCCTCACCGGTCGGGGCTGCTGGGCGGCCAGACTGGCTTCGTTATCCCCTGCCCAGCCGTCCTCCAGCTTTAGTATGGCCTGCCACTTCCCCGGCGCTGCATTGCTGACTGTGTACACGGCACCCGGATTGATGCCGGGCGCGATGGTGACGTTCACTACTTTTCCAAGCGGGCCGTTGTCCGGCTGCCGGAGCGTGAGTTCAGCGGCAACAGGCGACTTAAAAGAGGAGGCGAATTGCAGGTAAACCCCCAGCTGGCTATCCGGCCCGGGGAGAAACTGGGCATCGGCACTAACAATTCCCGCGTTTTCCAGGGGCTCCCCGACCTTCAGGATTTCCACTCCGTCCATGGGCTCGCCACTCAGGCAGCCATCTGTGATGAGCACCAGCCGGTGGTTTTTCATCCATTCACCCGAGTCTCCTGCCCGCAGGGAAGTGATGGCTTCCCGCCGCAAGGGAAAAGCGCTGGGTTGGAGGCCGTCCAGGGCGTCAAGGAGCGAGCGGGGATTATCCGTCAGGTGGGAAAGGAACTGCACGTCCTGGGATACCGTGGCCAGGCTTGCCCGCTGGGCAGCATCCATGCCTTTGATCAAGTCCCGAGCCGCCTCCACGGCCAGGGCCAACCGCTGGTTGCTGCCCTGCCCCGCGCTCATGCTGGCGCTGGTGTCCAGCATGATGAGCAGGTCGCGGCGCTCGTCATCGCTCACTTCCGGGCGGGTGAGCGCTAGGCAGACACCTCCAAAAACCAACGCCATGAGCAGCAGCGAGATGGCATCCCTCAGCCGCTGAAAGAGAGACGTGGCCTTCTTCTCAGTGAATACCTTTCCCCAGAGAAAATAGGCAGTGGTCAGCTTCCGGCGTGGCCTCACCTTGAGGAAATACACGGCCATCAGCGGGATGAGGCTGAGAAACGACCAGAAAAATAAGGGGGCCAAGAACTTCATTGGCCCCCTCAGGCACAGGTCCGGGGATGTGGAAAGTGGAAACTGCCCCCCGCAGGCAGGGAACGCCCGGCGAAGCCAGCACTGCGTCCACCGCTGCGGCATCAAGCCATCCTCCTGTGATTCCGGTGATTTCGAAAAAAAGTGGTCGCCATTGACTTTTTTCTTCCAAATCGCACCGGGTTTGTGTATTTACAAAGCAAAGTCAGTCCCTTCCCCCTCTTTCACCTATCCAATGCCTATCAATATGAAGTCCCCCGCCCTTCTCCTCAAGCTGCCTGCGGCACTGCCCTTGTGCCTCTTCAGTTCCGTCCTGCTGGCCACCGCCCAGACCAAGGTCAAATCAACAGCGGAGGGCTCCACAGCTCCGGCTGAGATAAGCTCCCCTGCGCCTGAGACAGGAATTACTGCCCCGCAGCCGCCCAGGGTGTCTTCCCCTGATACCACGCCGCCCACTCCGGTGGCCTACCCGGTACAGGATCCAGAAACCATGCTGATCCGGACGAGGGAATCTGATTTCCTACGGCTGATGCGCCTCGTTCCCGGCGAATTCTGGGTGGTGCCGACAGGTGGCACACCCTACTCCCAAAGCACTGGCAGCACGACCAACAACATCGCGGAGTTACAGGAAGAAGCGACGAATCTGCAAAATGAAATCGGCGGCGAAGTGGAGCTTTTTGTGGATATTGACTCACTGCTGGGCAGTCCTGTGAGCGAGGCCGCAGCCCGCCGGGTCATCACCCGCCGGCTCATAGTCGCAGTGACGAAGAATATCAGTAACATCCTTGCCGGCACCGGGGCTACCAACGTAGTGGCTCCCGAGTATTCGCCGGGGGTATATGTAGTGGACTTCCGGGATCCCCTAGCTGCCCTAGAAGCTCTGCGGAAACTGGAACTGCGGCCAGGCGTTGTTTTTGTGGAGCCATCCTACCGGGTGCCGCTCGTTTCTCAGGCCTATGTGCCCACGGATACCTACTTCAATACCTCACCGACCGTGCGGAATCCCCCACACAACAAAGACCGGGTGATCAACAGCCCGGACCCTGAATTGTTGATTGCCAATCTCCCCGTCTACCAGTGGAACATGAAAAACACGGGGATCAGCATACCTCTGTCCGTGCTGGCTTTTCCGAAGTGGGGAGATCCGCTCAAAGTTGCGGAAAGAAGACTGGCGCCCGTTCCTCCGGAGACTGAGGGGGCGCTCGTCGTGCGGCGTCAATTCATCGATCTGCGGGCCGACTACGCCTTCGCCCTACCGGGGATTAATACCACCGGGCGTGGCAGCAAGGTGATGGTGATTGATTCTGCCGCCGATCAAAACCACGGCGTCACCAATAGAGAGTGGGGGGTTGCGGCCGGGTTCGACATAAATAATAGTGTCAACATGGTGGAAAAAAACATCCACCCAACTACAGGTGTAAACATGGCTACGCAAACTGCCGGCACAAACACTCTCGATTCTCATGGAACCTCCATGCTGGGGCTTATCGGAGCGCGCCAAAACCGGACGTCAGCTATCGGCATGGTCGGTGTAGCCCGGGA
>JAYVJI010000053.1:0-11873 GCA_043769435.1 Verrucomicrobiota bacterium | reverse complement strand
TGATCCATGCGGCTCCGAGGGGAAAGCCGCCGGCTATGCCCTTAGCCCAGCTCACGGCGTCCGGGACTATTTCCGGGGCGATGCCGTGCCATCCCGTCCATGCGCCGGTGCGGCCGAGGCCGCTTTGGATTTCGTCAAAAAGCAGGAGTGCATTCCGTTCCCGGCAGATACGGGCACAGGCGCGGAGGAAGTCCGGAGTGGCTGCATGGATGCCGCCTTCCCCTTGCACGGGTTCCAGCAAAATAGCGACCGTGTCCTCACCGACGGCGGCTTCGAGGGCGGCGGTGTCGTTGAAGGCTAGGTGAGTGAAGCCGGTGAGGAGCGGCTCAAAGCCCTGTTTCACCTTTTCCTGAGCGGTGGCAGAAATGCCGCCGAATGTCCGGCCGTGAAAGCTGTTGTGAAAGGTGATGATCTGGAGGCGCTGGCGGCCATCGGCACGCGGGACGGTGTGACCGAACTTCCGGGCGAGCTTGAGCAGGCCTTCATTTGCCTCGGCCCCGCTGTTACAGAAAAAGCATTTGCCGGGGGCCTGCATGACCCTTTCCACGAGGAAGCGGCCCAGCTCGCCTTGGCCGCGGATTTGATACCAGTTCGAGCAGTGAATAAGCTGCGAGCTTTGCTCCGCGAGGGCGCGGATGATCTCTGGCGGGCAATGCCCGAGGGAGCAAACCGCCACTCCGCCGCCAAAGTCAAGGTAGCGGCGGCCAGTCTCGTCCACCAGCCACGAGCCTGAACCGCTGGCAGGAGCTAGCGGCAGGCGTCCGTAGTTGGGAACGGTGTATTTTTGCAACAGTGACGCAGTGTCGCTGGCCTCCGCCGCTATGACGACGGCGGGCACCTGAGGGATCGAATCTTTCAATGCCTTGCAGTTCTATGGCGGTGGTTATTTGGGCGCCTTTTCTGGTTCCTTCTTCTCCTCGCCTCCAGTGGAGGGCGCAGCGTCGGACAGGTCGGGCTTCAGGAACATGCGTCCTTCCTTATAGTTGATGACGGCGTCCAGCTGGCGCATGAAGTCGGCACCAAACAAGGCATCGTGATTTCCCCGGCCGGCGGAGGCGGTGGCATCATTTTTGAAAATGTCAGCGCTGAGGCCTTCGCGGTCACGGATGACCACATCTCCCAGTGTGAGTTCCGGCACCTTGGTGATACAGGCCGGGGCATCGCCGCCGATGCCGCTGATGATCTGATCCATGGGGCCCATTTCGAGGCCGGCGATTTTGGAGAATCCGAGGTGGAGGGATAGGCCGCCGGCGCCGGTATCGACGAGGAAATTGGCCTTCATCTTCCCTACAGCACCGGTGACGAGGATGTGGTTGCCTTCGAGGCGGTACTCGAATGATTGATATTTCCGCAGATCAAGGAGTTCCTTGACGGTTAGGGTTTTGAACTCCGGATTCTTTGCGAGATCATCCCGCAGCTTGCTCCACTTTGAGATGGATTCGCGGCTGGTCTCATCCAGTTTGTCATAGGCGAGGACGGCGGTGCGCTTGTCGCTGAGGCGGAAGGTCGCGGTGCCCTTGGTGTCATCCTTATCTACCAGCGCGCCCTGGAAGGTCTTGCCTTCTGTGTTTGTCCAGCGGCGGAATTCATCTTTCACTTCTACTGGCTTGCCGGTGGGGGCCTTGAGGTTGTCCGGCTTCAGAAAGATGCGGCCTTCCCGGTAAGTAATGACGGCATCCAATTCCCGGAGAAAGTCGGCACCGAAAATCACGTCGAACTGCTTCATGCGCCCGCCGCCGGAGCCGGCCTTGAAGAGATCCGTGGCGAGGATTTTCCGGTTCTCGATCAAGGCATCGCCTACCCTGAGGGAAGGGACCTTAGTTATGGCGGCGTCCTGGGAACCAGCCACACCATAGATTTTCTGGTCATAAGGGCCCATCTCTAGGCCCAACTCCTTGGCGGCTCCGTCATGGATGAGCGTGGTGGAGGCGCCGGTATCGATCATGAAGCGCGCTGGTTTTCCGGAGAGTTCACCTTCCACGAAAATGTGGTTGCCCTCGATCTCATACTCAAAGCCTTGGTAGCCGCGCATGGTTAGCAGGTCCTTCAGGGTGATAGAGGAAAACTCGGCATTCCGCAGCAGGTCGTCTTTGAACTTGGTCCACTTTCTGACGAACTCACCATCCGGAGCGCTGAGCAGGCGGATGGCCTGGGTGGCGGTCTTTCCATTTTGCAGCTGAAAGGTCACCGATGTGTTAGTCTTGGCCGTCACTATCGCATAAAATGATTTGCCATCTGTGGTGGTGAAGCGCCGGAGGAGCGAGGCATCGCCAGCGGGCGCAGGAGCAGCCGCAGCCGGGGCGGGCTCTTTGGGAGCATCCTGAGCGATGAGGTGGACGAGCCCTGCGAGGGACAGTGTGACGACAGATAGGACTGGAAATTTCATGCTATGAAACGAGTGATTATTATTGTTGGTTCAGGCCGTGAGGTGAGCAGCCCACAGCCCCGGCTGCAAGGGCTCATTAAATGTGAGCCAGGGTCGCCTGCTCCCCCAGCTTCACTTGATGGGCAGCTGGGCCGGTGCCGGGCAGAGGATGCCGTCAGGGTCTTACCATCGGGCTGCCTGCCGAGGTCCACCCGGACCCATTCGCCATGGGAAAAGTCCACCGTTCCCCTAGCGGACCTAGTGGTGCTTTCCCGGCCTGTGGTGAGGGTATTCACCGCGCTGAGATCCATGTGATATTGTGACCCGCTGCGTTAGGAAAAGGGGCAGAAATTCGTGGCTGGTATCCATGCGGAAAAAGTGTCACTGCCTCTTCCCGTGAGCGGCCCAAAACCTGCCACGCTTTATTTTTCAGTCTGCTTCGCTGCGTGAATGCCCGGCTCACCTTACACAGCTTTCAATGCGCTGCTGGGATTTTTTTGACTAGTTAGTTTCTGGCTGAAGGCTTTTTGCCGGGAGCTGGTGTGGTTCCTGCTGACGGACGGGGTGCCGCCGCTGCCGGATCTGCGGCCCGCTTGATCACCCCTTTCAACCAACTGGGGCGGACGATCGCGGTGATTTCCACGAACTTACCGCGGTGGGTGAGTTCCACTACGGGGTGAAATTCGGCGTAGTTTTCCCAGCCCATGGTGGCCGCCGTATTGGCTACCGGGGTGTTCTTTGGTATGGCGGCATCGAGGTTGAAAACGGGTGTGGGATTCGGCGGCTTGATGCTGAAGAAGAGGTTTTGATCTCTGTTAGGCAATCCAAATCCGTAGGCGCGCTGGATGACGGCGCAGAATGTTGCCGGCTTGCTGGAGGGATCAGCTGCCCATTTCTCCAGAGCCCGGTCCTTGCACTGCGTGAAGAGTTCCCAGTCGATCTGGTAATGGCCCGGAGTGACTTCATCGATGCTGACGGGAAAGAGATGCTCCGTGGAGGAGGCCTGATAAATGTGAGTGGGAAAGCCCGCGCCAGGACGCACCCTAGTAGTGTCCAGCAGCATTTTGGCGTCCTTGAGGACGGTGCCTTTCGCTTCCTTATAGTAGGTTGTCACTGCTGGGGTGAGCTTTTGCTCATCGTAGATGTGGGGCAGTACGTCCCCGGCATCAGTGGCTGCGCAAAGCCTTTTGGCGAAGAGGCGCGCTCCGGCCTCACCTGTGGCGGGAGCCGCCGCAGCGGGCGTCGGTGCCGCAACCGGCACAGGGGCGGGAGGTGCTACGGGAACAGATGCCTCCACTGATGGCGGCACGGGGGCAGGCTCTGCGGGCGGGGGCGGTGGGGTGATGGGCGGGGCAGGGACGGCAGGCTCCAGAGCCCCGGGCACCGGTTCTGTCGCCGCCGGCTCTGGCGCAGTCAGCGGCACTGAGGGCGCAGTGGAACGGCTGGACGGGCTCCGCAGTTTTGAGGATTTACCCAGCACCTGTGTATAAAACCAGTCCTTCAGCTCATGGCGGAAATAAGCTGTAGCGCTCCCGGCTAGTAACAACAGCAGCAGCAGCACCCGTAGCGGGGTGAAAAGCCGACGGGGTGCGGATTCCGCGGGCGCAGCGGGCCGCCGGAAGTTCCGGCTTTCCAGCAGCACTGGCGCAGGGTCCGCTGCGGTCTGGGGCGCGGTGTCTGGTTTGGTAAAAAGCGGCGCACCTGGCTTCGGCGTGGCTGTGTCTGGCGGTGCCGGCGTTGCCAACGGTGCGGAGGGCGCAGCCGGGGCAAAGGGGTTGTAGATGGGCGCAACAGGCTCAGGCAGGCGAGGGGGCGAGGGGGCGGCCACCACGGGATCTAGCGGCACTGTCTTCAACACAGGCCTTGATGGAGTCTCGAATGGGCCAGCCGCCGGCGGTCGGCTGACGGCAGCCCGGTGCTTGTCCATGCTCAGCCGGATCGTGGGCAAAAACGCCTCTGCTTCAGCCGCCCGGGGCTCTGCCCCCTGCAGAGCTTGGACGGGGAAGGCCGGGAGGGCCGGGAAGGCCGCCTGACGGATGGCGGGCAGCTCTTCCGCCGCCGCCTTCCAGATCTCCTCCGGCGCCGGCAGGGGCTGGGGAAACTCCATGATGGTGTCGCCTGGCGGCAGTGATTGCGTGGGAAATGGAGCCGCCACGCTTGCCGGTTGCGGCTGCTGCCACACCATAAATGGCGGCACCTCCTGTGGGATCTGCGGGACGGACGGGGCAAACTCCATGGCGCCCACTGCGCCCGGCAGAGATTCTGCAGGCAGGAATGGACTGCTGGCTGCCGCCGGGGAAGGCGCGATGGGTGGCACCGGAACCGGCGATGCAATACCAACCGGCTCCAGGAAGGGGGACGCTATTTCAGGGGCTGTACTGGTATGAGCAGGCCAGGAGGCTCCTGATAGTGGCACCACTTCCGCTGCGGCATACACCGGGGACTCGATCGCTTCATCAGCTGGGGCAGCCGGGATCCGTTCATGATCGGCAGGAACAGGATCGGCGGGAAAGGGGTGAAAGCCCATGGGCTCCGGCGCCTCAGGCAAGTCCACTGGCTGGACCGGGCCGGTGCGGGGCAGCCGGGCCACAGCAGCTTCTTCAGCAGACAAAATGAATGATGACGTCGCTGGTGTCAGCTCGGGGGGCAACGTATCGGCCAGGAATTCCATGGGGAACTCTGAGGCCGTGAGCGGCGCGTGAGTGATGGCCGATGGCAGCTCCGGCACAGGCGTTGTCGCTGTGGGCACAGGCGCTGTAGCTGTGGGCACAGACGCTGTCGCCGTCGAAAGAAGCGGAAGATGCGGTGCGACAGCAGATTCACTTTTTTCCTCCAGCGCAGGTTGCATCGGCTGATGGAGGAATGAGTCCGCTATCCCGAAAAGGCCAGCGGCGGCCACGCCGGGATCTACCGCAGGCCCTGCCTCGACGGTCACCGCCGGCTCCGACGCAGGAGAGTGGAGTGCGGCCGGAACGGACGCGGTAGCCCCCGTGAAAACTTGATCCGGCGGCGTGAGCCTAGCCTCTGGCACCACTACCGGCACAGGCAGCGGAGTGATGTCCATGTCCGTGGAGAAAAGGGATTCCAGAGGCACCGGAGCGGTGCGCAGGCGGGGCAAAGCCGCAGTCGCCGGGACCACCAGAGCCGGCGCAGGTGCAGGCACTGGCGCTGTCGCAGCGCGTGGGACTGGAGCCGTCGCAGGTGCAGGCACTGGAGCTGTCGCAGCGCGTGGGACTGGAGCCGGCGCAGGTGCAGGCACTGGAGCTGTCGCAGCGCGTGGGACTGGAGCCGGCGCAGGTGCAGGCACTGGCGCTGTCGCAGCGCGTGGGACTGGAGCCGGCGCAGGTGCAGGCACTGGCGCTGTTGCAGCGCGTGGGACTGGAGCCGTCGCAGGTGCAGGCACTGGAGCTGTCGCGACTGTAGGAACAGGCACCGTGGCTGAGCCCGGCGGTGCCGGAATCACGAAGGCGACCGGTGCCGTCCGGCCCGTGGGACGCCGTTCCCGGAATTCCGAGTGCTCCATGAACACGGGGACCTCCCCGGCGATGTCCGCAGCCGTAAGCACTACCGGCGACGCTAGGTCCGGCATGTTCACGGACGGACGGACCGTGCCTTCACTGACCGGCACCTCAGCGAATTCGCTCCACTCAAACGGCAGGAAATCATGCGCTGGATCCGCAACCGCAGAGGGAGCCTCTCTATGCGCGGCCTCCGCGAAAAGCGCCTGATCCACCCCTTCCTTACTCTCCGGAATACCCGCAGCTTCCACTGCCGGCACTGGAGCGGTGATTGACTCGGCCGTGCCCAGCGCAGCCACAGTTCCTCCAGCGAGGCCCAGCGCGCCTAGGCCCGCAATTCCCTGACCCTGCTCCAACTCTGCGGGTATTGATGGTTGCTCCGGCGCGCTGTGGACCGGCCAGATATCAGGCACGTCGACCGCCACAGCAGCCAAGGCTGGGGCGGGCTCAGGCAAGGCCTCATCCATTTCTACCAGCCGCTCCATAGTTGGCACGACAGCTGGCTCCACCGCCGCCTGAGAGGGATGAAACACCACTTCTGGTTCAGCCAGAGCCACAGGCACGGGGCCGGTGCTGCCACGGTTAAAGTGAAACACAGACGCCGCATCCGCCACCTGTGGCAGCGTGTGGTGGGGAACGGCAGACTCCGCAGCAGCTGGGGCCAATCCTTCGTCCGCCGCATCCGCCGCAGTTTGCTCCGGTGCCGCCCACCATTCCTCAGTGAGGACCGGCGGCAGATTATTTTCATCAGCCTCCTTCTCCTCCGGCATCACCGGCGTCACCGGCATCACCGGCATCACCGGCATGGGCGCTGGGCGCGGGTCCGTATTCGACTGACTCTCCAACTCCGAAGACTCAAAGGACGGAACCCCGACAGGCACTTCCGGGACTTCCGGGACTAGCAATTCCACCGCAGCCTCCTGTGCTGCCTGCGGCTTTCGCATCAAGCTCAACCCCAGCCCCGCCAGTCCCCCCAGCACCCCTCCAAAACGGCCCATCACCGCACGGCCCAGCAGCATTCCTGCGGTTCCGGCCAATGCGGCTTCCAACGCCTTACGGCTCGATTCCTCGCTGCCTTGCACAGCAGGAGGAAGACTGCCGGGCGGCCCGGTAGAATCAGCCGGATTGTCCGGTAATGGAGCGTTTGTCATCATGTGTGGGTCGGATTCACAATTTCAGGAACCCAGACAATAAAGGCATAACCGCATTCCTCCACTGAAAAGTTAGCCGTATCCAAGGAAATCAAGAAATCGAGGGAATCGAAGGAATCGAGGGTGGCCCGGCATCTGTGGCGTTTGCGTTTGCAGGGGGCTCCGGGTCCGCAAGTAGTGCCCTGTTTTCAATTCTACATGATCCCTCCTCCAGTCGCGCAAAAAGCAGTCCCTCCCCGGGAGTTTGCTGCGTTGGCAGATTTCCCGGACAGGCTCTCTCCCATGTTGGTCAAGGAGCTGCGCCAGGGGCTGAGGGCGCGGGTTTTTGTGGTGCCATTTATGATCATGCATGCCCTGCTGGCCCTGGCTGCTCTCAGGATGAGCACGAGCGGGGTTTCCCCGGGCTCCGCCGGGGCCATGTGGGCGCCGCTGATCATAGTTGTGGTATTCGGGTTGCCATTGCGGAACCTGCAGTCGCTCTCCGACGAGCGGGAACTGAATACGATGGATACGCTGGTGCTGACGAACATGAGCGCGTGGCGGATCGTGGTAGGGAAGTGGCTTTCGACGCTAGCGCTCTCTGCTTTGGTCGTACTTTCGGTCATTCCCTACCTGACGGTGCAGGCCGTTGTCAGTGCGGGGCCGGGGCTTCCGCTGGCGGTGCTCGTCATAGTTTTCATCTGGAGCGGAACCATGGCAGCGGCTGCCACTCTGATGTCGTGGGC
This sequence comes from Verrucomicrobiota bacterium, assembly GCA_043769435.1. Classification (GTDB taxonomy): domain Bacteria; phylum Verrucomicrobiota; class Verrucomicrobiia; order Verrucomicrobiales; family V1-33; genus JAYVJI01. Next base: position 4,114 of record JAYVJI010000053.1, on the reverse strand, counting down.
CAAGGGGCAGGTCTTCCGTATTTCCGGCATCGTGGGTTTTGGGTTTTCAGTATGGTTGGGCCTATGGAAGTGGGTGCAGGTATTTGATGATGGCCATCGATCCTCGAAAGAATGGGTCTCCAGTGCGGTGGTGGGTGCCGTGCTCACTCCAGCACTGCTGGTGGCTGCGGCCTCCCTCCTTGATCCCCGCTATGTCGCGCGGCGCAGGCTGGCGTTGCTGGGCTTGACCCTGTGCGCAGCGGTTTTCAGCGGTCAAAACACCTCATGGCCCGTTGCTGGCATTCCGCTGCTGCTGGTGGCTGCCTTTGGTCTTGAGTATTGCCACCGTGATGGAGATTTCCAGCAGCGCCGGATTCCGTATTGGCAAGCCGCCCACTGGGCACCCGGGGCCATGCTGGCTGTCTTGTGCCTAGGAGTGTTGTGCCTCTCGTGGGGGGGGGCCTCCACATCCGCCCTCATGGCCTGCACAGGAGCGGGACTTCTCAGCAGGTGGCTTATTCCAGGAACCAGCCCTGTTCTGCTTTACGTGGCGGGGGTCGTTGCTGCGTGGATTTTCCTAGGCTGGACCGGCTCTAGGAAGCCTGACGCTTCTGCCTCCACTCTGCTCATCCTTTCCGGTCTGTGCGTGGCGCTGGCGGGGTGTGTTCGCTTTCCCCGCCGCCCCCTGTCCTTTCCTCAGGATTCCTCTGCGGATACTCCATCACCATGATCGCCTCCCTTCGTCACGTCTTTAAATCGTATCAATTTGCTCCGGGGGCCCGGCCTCAGCCTGTTCTGCAGGATCTCAACCTAGAGGTGCTGGCAGGTGCCTCCATGGCCGTCATGGGAGCGAGCGGGTGTGGTAAGAGCACGTTGCTGCAGCTACTGGGAACTCTGGACACTGCGGACTCAGGCACGGTCACGCTCTTTGGTCAGGATGTGGCCACCCTGGATGATGCCGCACTCAGTCGGCTGCGGGCGGAAAAAATAGGGTTCGTTTTCCAACTGCATCACCTCCTACCTCACCTGACGGCTCTGGAAAATGTGCTGGTGCCGGTCCTCGCTGGCGGCACTGACGCAGCGGACTTTCCATCCCGCGGGCGAATGCTCCTAGAGCGCGCCGGCCTAGGAGCCCATCTGAATAAAAAACCAGCACAGCTAAGCGGGGGCGAACGTCAGCGGGTCGCAGTAGCCCGGGCGCTCATCCGCAAGCCCACGCTCCTCCTGGCTGACGAGCCCACGGGGGCCCTAGACTCGGCCACCGCTGCTGGGCTTATCGATCTCCTGCTTGAGCTAAATGTGGAAGCAAATGCAGCCCTCGTGCTGGTGACTCATGACCACGCCATCGCCTCCCGCATGAACCAGCGTCTGCTCATGAAAGACGGCAGCCTGACAGAATGACCGCCTGTTGGCTCCCTGGGGAAATCTCGCAATATTATTTTCCGCGGTCTTCGCCGGCCTCGCGCAGGGGGCGTTTTATCTCCTTCTTCAGCCGGTCGAGGATGCCGTTGACGAAGCGCCCGCTGTCCGGGCCGCCGAAGCGTTTGGCGATCTCGATGGCTTCATTGATAGCGACGACCGGGGGGACTCCCGTGGTGTGGAACATTTCATATACAGCCACGCGGAGGATGTTGCGGTCAACATTTCCGAGTCGCTCCATGCTGAAGTTTTCGAGGGCGGGGATGATCCGCTCGTCTATGGTGTGAAGGTTGTCCACGACGCCTTGATAGAGTGATTCGGCGTGAGCGCGGACTCCGCCCCGGGCATTGTGGATGGTAAAGAACCGTTCCACGGTACCGCTTTGCTCTGCCTCTGAGAATTCCCTGCTGAAGAGCAGCTGGATGGCAGTTTCGCGGCCTTCCCTGCGTTTACTCATCTTCCTGTTTGCCCTTGGGAAGCGGGTAGGCGGTGTGCAGTTTAGCGAACAGCTCGGCCATGTTCAGAGCTGTGCGGGCCGCTTCGGTGCCGCGGTTCATTTCTGTGCCCATGCAGCGGGCTCTTGCTTCCGCTTCGTTGTTCACCACTAGGATCATGTTCACCACGGGTATGAGGTGACGGGTGGCCATGCGCTGGAGTTCGTCCGCCGCGCTCCGGGCGATGATGTCTGCGTGGCCGGTTTCTCCCTGAATGATCACGCCCAAGGCGATGACTACATCGGTGTGCGTGTATTGCAGGACATACTCAGCGCAGACGGGAATCTCCCACGCGCCCGGCACCCTGTAAAGCGGCACGCTGGCTGTGGGCATGATGCCGAGCAGCTCTGCCTTGGTAGCCTCCAGCAAGGCATTGATGTAGGCCTCGTTATACATGCTGGCGACCACCGCAAATGTTTTGCGGGGGCCAAGAAGACGGGGACGGCGGGGGAGCGATTGCTGAGCCATAAGGAAAAATGAAGGCGGGGACACTGCCTCTGCCCCTCACGGGCGCAACTGGCATTCTCCATTCCGGAAGGAAAAGATATGGACGGGTGAAGGAGCAGGGTAGCCGGCTGGGCGCCAGAATTCCACGCTAACAACTGCGGACCGGAATCAGGCGGCTATCGTCCCGCCGGGCAGAGGTGGCGGTGGAGCAGACGGAGGAGGCGGAGGAGGCGGAGGAGGCGGTGGCGGTGGCGGTGGCAGAGTACCGCCCAGCGGGTTGGCTTCCCCCCGCTCCAGGCGTCCGAGGATGTCAATGAAGGCGTCCTCGAGGTTTCGCTCTTCGCGGTGGAACTCGATAACGGGCAACCCGTCGGTGATCATCCGGCGCAGGACGGCGGCGATGATATCGGGATCGTCGCTGTCGATGCTGAGCCTGGCTCCCTCGCGGCGCTCCTCATCGATGGTCACGTGGGGTGACAGGAGAGCCCACTCATAGAGCCGGGCGGGGTCTCCCGTGACTTGGACGCTGACAGTTGTGAGCGAAGAATCAGTGGTCTTGCGCAGGCTGGCGGCGTCCCCGTGGTGGATGATGCGTCCTTTGTCGATAAAGAGGAGGCTGTCGCACATTTCCCCCAGCTCGCTGAGGATGTGGGAGGAGATGAGGATGGTTTTTCCGTCATCAGCGAGGATACGGATGAGCCGCTTCAACTCAACGCGGGCCTTGGGATCGAGGCCGGCGGCGGGCTCATCCATGATGAGAATTTGCGGGTCATGGATGAGTGACCGGCCCAAGCAGAGTCGCTGGCCCTGGCCTTTGGAGAGCTTATTGATCAGGCGATCCGAAAGCGGCGCGAGGTCGGTGAAGTCCATGACATCTCCGATGCGGCTCAGGCGCTCCTGACCCCGGAAGCCCAGGGACCGGGCGTAGAAATCAAGGTATTCCAGCACCGTCATGTTCTCGTAGGTGCCAAAGCTGTCCGGCACCCAGCCCAGCATCTTCCGGACCTCTGCGGGATAGAGCACAACATTGTGTCCTCCAACCATGGCGCGGCCCCCGCTGGGGTAGTCCAAGGTGGCAAGGATACGCATGGTGGTGGTTTTTCCCGCCCCGTTGGCCCCCACAAAACCAACGACATGCCCCGGCTCAATGGCAAAGGAGACGCCATTGACGGCTTTGAGGTTTCCGAATGTGCGGAACAGGTTGTCGACTTCGATGGCGGGCATAGCGTCGGTCCACATGGGGCCGCTTTTCTTTGTCGGAAAGCAGAGATTGTGCCAGGGCTCTCAAAGGAAAAAGAGATAATGTGTCCGAAATGCGATGTGGAGGAAGTGAAAGGAAAACCGGAGCGTTCCGGCTTTACCATCCCAACGACACTATCCATGAAATTCACGACTACGCTACTCTCTCTGATCGCCGTCACTGTTTCCGGCTGCTTTGCGGACGCCACTTCTGATGAAGTTAAAGCCGCAGCTGCAAAACTGGAGGCCGCCAGTGGCTACAAATGGACGACTACAACGGTGATGCCGCCGCGTGAAGGCCAGGAGGGCCGTTTCCGGACCGGTCCAACAAATGGCGCGACAGAAAAAGGAGGCTACACGACATTGAGCATCAGCCGCGGAGAGACAACCACCGAGGCCATCTTCAAAGGCAGCATCGGGGTATTAAAGGGAGAGGGTGGCTGGAAAACAGCGGAGGAACTCGCTGCGGAATCCTCATCTGGCGGTGGTGGCGGAGTCGGCGGCGGAGGAGGTGGTGGTGGCCGCGGCGGTCGTGG
>JAYVJI010000052.1:0-5526 GCA_043769435.1 Verrucomicrobiota bacterium | reverse complement strand
AAGTGACGGTGGGGGCGTTGTTGGTCCAGGCTTTGGTGGCGATGAGGCCGCCTACTCCGCCGGCTCCCTGACGGGTGCCGCTGATGTCTAGGCCCCAGAAAACGGAGAAAAGGACAGGCCTTTCTTGGATTCGCTGGAGGAGCTGTATCACCATCGCCACCAGATCCGGGACGGTGCTGCGCTGCAATTGCTCAAGGTCGAGAGGCATGGTTGATTGGGGTAATACTTAAGCTCTCCGAATAATCTTTCAACCGCTAATCAATTACTAGTGGAACGCAAACTAATCCACCCCGCGAAAATAAAAAATCCGCAGCAAAACAGAATTGTAAATAATTTTTCTTTGGACAAACGAACTTTAAACATATTTTACATGTGAATACAATTTACAATATGCAAAGGTGACTACAATCGAATCTATTGTGGAGGGGGCCCCAGTTATAAGTATACGTTAGTGTCATCCAGCTGTAATAATTATTATTGTCAAAGGATGCGAAAACCTCCTCCACTCCGTTGCTGTTTACGCGCAGTCCCGATTTGAAAGGCGAAGGAGCAGAAGGCAGAGTCCCGCTTGGATCATTGAGCAAAATTACCTGAACTCCCAAAATGACCCAATCTTCTGGCACTTCGGAAGTCCCGATCGTAGGATTAGGGTCAATGCCCGGGTTTGAAAAAGATCCATGTGCTACATAACAGCAATCATTCCAGAGACAGCGCGTGCCATAGCTGAGGCCTCGTCCTCCCCAGGAATAAATGTCGTATCCCCCGAAGCACTGTCACCCTCGGAGAAAATTGCTACTATAGAAGTAGTTACAGTTTTAGTGGCACCTGTGGAGCCGCTAGCCAAAGCTTCAAACTGTGTCCCATGCAGCGCTACCGCAACAGCCACCGTAGCTCCCCCAGTGCGTTTTAGAAAATGTCGTCGTCCTAGCGGTGAGTTCCGGAGGCTCGGGTCGATGGCGTGGAGTGCATCTGCAGTTTGATTCTTATTATTGTGAAGAGCTTGACAATTCTGCCCCCCCCCGGGGTAACATGTTCCTTGTTGTACATGGGATGTAATGGATTTAAGGATATAAGTGTTAGGACTAGCGGCTCGTGCCGTGCTGATATACTGCATTCCGCGCACCTCGTCAACGTTTTCTCCAATTGTTTTATAGCTATTTTACCCACCACCACTAAATCATGGCTCTGCCTTTGAAAATCAATCGTTCCGCCCCGAAACCGAATCTTGAAATAGCGATCTTAACGAGATATACTTCAATGACAATATGGGAGGAAGTGAACAAAATAACAAGATTTACGAGGAAGTCGTTGGCATGTTAGCGTTTACCAATCGATTGCAGAAACATCTCAAGGAAAATGGATTAACGCCAGATGGAGGTAAAATTTGTGAGGATTTCTATACGACAGCAAAACTAGAAGGTGTGGGGCAAACAGTGGGAAAGAAGATTCTGCTAGTGATTACACAAATGGCCAGCGAACTCAAAAGCGATGAGAGAATACTGGTAACCTCTGATAATTCTTAACTCCCTTAACTCCCTTAACTCCCACTCAGGCTGTGGCCCATGCGGGTGCGTTTTGTTTCGAGGTAGGCGCGGTTGTGGGCGTTTGGTACGGGTTGGATGGGGAGCTGTTCTGTTACTTCGAGGGAATGTCCTTCGAGGCCGACTATTTTGCGGGGGTTATTGGTCATGAGGCGCAGGCGGCGGATGCCGAGGTCATGGAGCATTTGTGCGCCCATGCCGTAGTCCCGCAGGTCCATGGGAAAGCCGAGTTTGAGGTTGGCGTCTATGGTATCGAGGCCTTGTTCCTGAAGTTTATAGGCGTGGATTTTAGCTGCCAGGCCGATGCCGCGGCCTTCCTGCCTCATGTAGAGGAGGACGCCTCTACCCTCTGCTGCGATACGGCCCAGCGCGCTGTCGAGCTGCCAGCCGCAGTCACAGCGCTGGCTGCCAAAGACGTCGCCGGTGAGGCACTCGCTGTGTACTCTGACGAGGACGGGCTGACCATCGGCTACGTCTCCCTTAACGAGGGCGAGGTGTTCCTGTCCGTCGAGGGTGCTGCGGTAAAGGTAGAGTTCGAACTCGCCGTGATCTGTGGGCATGCGGACGACTTGCTCACGGGTGATGAGTTTTTCATGACGGCGACGGTATTCGATGAGGGCGGCGATGCTGATGAGCCGGAGGTCATGCTTGAGGGCGAAGCGCCTGAGCTGAGGGAGACGCATGGGGATGCCATCTGTGCCGAGGATTTCGATGAGGGCGCCTGCGTGTGGGAGTCCGGCCATGCGAGCGAGGTCCACGGCGGCTTCTGTGTGGCCGGCCCGCTGGAGAACGCCGCCTGGTTTGGCAATGAGTGGGTTCACATGGCCTGGCTGGACGAGGTCGGCGGGGACGGTGGTTTGTGAGGCTAGGAGGTTGATAGTGCGGGCGCGGTCCGGGGCGCTGACGCCGGTGCTGACACCGTGGGCGGCGTCCACCGTGATGGTGTAGTTAGTCCGGAAGGTGTCCCGCAGTTCTGCGACCATGGGGGCGAGGCCGAGCCGCTGGGCTATGGCGAGGGACACGGGGGCGCACAGCATCCCACGGCCCTCGGTGATCATGAAGTTTACCATCTCAGGCGTCATCATTTCCGCCGCGCCAATGAGGTCTCCTTCATTTTCCCGGTCTTCATCATCAGTGACGATGATGAGCTTACCGGCGCGGATGTCTGCGATGGCGGCTTCCACCTTGCCGGGGGAATCGCTGGAGGCAGCTGGACTGCAGGCTGGTTTGCCGGCGGACGTGGTGCCGGATGTGGTGACCGGAGTGGCTCCGGTTTTCCCGGCTACTCTGGTGCCGGTTTTTTTGGCAGCCACGTGGTTATAGTTCCACCCGCTTGCGGGTGTAGGTGGATTTTGTCTTCGACAGGATGCGCCCGCCGGCCATGGTCTCGGTGCCCTGACACTTCACGCGGTCCTTGTCTGGCAGCATGGTGAACTCGCTGACGCTGCCATTTTCGCTCTGATGGGTCCAGACGACATGGGATTTGTCTTCACTGAGCTGGCCGACATAGCGATTGAATCCATTATCCCCGAAATACCACGCCCGGTAGTAGCTCTTCTCATCGTCCCAAGTGCAGACCCAGCGGTAGTTGGAGCCCTCTTCGCCTTTGCTTTGGCCGGTCATTTCAAAATAGCGCCCCTCCATTGTGTAGAAGCCTTTCCATTCATCATCCCATGCGCGGTCGAGGGGCTTGAATTGCTCGATTTGGTATTCGGTTTTTTCCTTGCCGACCCATTCGCCTTCCAGCCCCTTAAAAACTTTCATCATTTTGGCGACCGCCTCGGCCTCGCGCTCCTTCTCCTTTTTGTTTCGCTCCTTCAGTTCATCCATATCAATTTCCGGCTGTTCTTCTGCGCTCGCATCCGGCTCTTCTTTATCGGAGGGTTTGTTTTTATCGGCGGGCTCTTCCTCTTCCTCCATCGGCTCCTCCTCCTCTGTGGTGGATTCTTCAGTCTTGCCGGGATCTGGTTTTGCGTCCTGAGCGGTGAGGGTGGGTGGATGACCCAGGCAAACGGCAAGGCCGATGCAGGAGAGAATAGGGCGAAGTAGTGCAGTTTTCATAACGTTATGTAAAGTGGTAAAGCGTTCTGCTTAAAGCGCAAGCCCGGCGGGATTTTGCTTTGAAAAATTCCCGTCCGTGCTGGCAGTGCTGGCAGTGCTGGCAGTGGAGATCGGCGGGTTTTCCCGGGGTCAGAGGGAAAGCCGGAGCGCTGTGTCCATGGAGGCGTCTTCATGGACGATGGCGTGCAGGCGCCGGAGCATGAGCGCGGGCTGGGCGTGCTGCCAGACATTCCGCCCGATGGCGATGCCGGCCGCTCCCGCCTGGATGGCCTCGGCAGCCATGCGTAGAATGCCTGCTTCATCACTGGCGGCCCCGCCGAGGACGATGACCGGGACGAAGCAAGCATCCACGATGCGGCGGAGCGCCTGCCCGCTGCCGGGCCACGCTGTTTTCACAACGTCTGCGCCCAGCTCCGCAGCGGCCCTCACGGCAAAGCTAATGTTTTCCTCTGTATAGTCTCGCCCGCGGCCGATGCCAAAGGGCAGCGCCTCAGTGATGACCGGCAGGCCGGCGCTGTGGCACTCGCTGATGAGCCGGGCGCTCTCGCGGAACTGGCGGGCCTCGTCCGGATGATGCGTATAGAGCATATGCATGACTCCGGCGGCACCTAGGCGGACGGCGTCGGCGGCGCCGTAGATCATCCATGCTCCGTGGTCCGGCTGCCCATCGCGGGCTGGTTTGTAGACATCAGTCCGCAGGCAAAGGGCTCGCCCCGCGAGGTCCGCACGGCAGGCCCGGGCCACGCCGGCATTCACCACATAAGCATCTGCCCATGGGCGGGTGCTGCGGATCAGGGCTCCCGGATTTTCCATCCCCGGCACGGGAATGGCGGTGCCGTGATCGATGGGCAGGATGACAGTCCGGCCATTGGCGCGGAGAAAAGATCGGAGGTGTGGAGCAACGGACATATCCCCCGGTCATGGCACATCCCCGCCGCCCGTCTATACGAAATCACCGGTTCCGCTGCGCGGGCCTTTTTCTCCGGCGGCGCAGGGGTATGTAGAGGGCGACTCCACCCATCGCCAGTAGACTGACATCCCATGCCTGCGCTGTGGGGGACTGTGCATATTCGATGGGTCTGTGCACCTCCTCAGTCCTGCCAGCGGGCGTAAAGTACAGGTCGCCGGGGGCTTTGCTGTATTTCCATTGATCCTCAAATTCAGTGAGCCACCAGTGCCGTGGACCGGTGGTTGATGGGAGCTTTAGTTTCTGGAGAATAGCGCGCTTTTGTCCGTCTGACAGCGCGCCGCTCCAGACAGTTTTGCCGCTCCAGGCGCCGCTCCCGTCGAGCTGTCCGCCATAGCGGGTCTCCGCGATAAAATAGAGACGCAGCAACCGGTCGGAAGCGCCGAGGGCATGGGCAGCCTTGGTGGATTCTGGCTCGCGGTAGGGGAACAGGGGACGGTCTGTGTCAAATGAGAGGCGCAGCGCATCCGCCTGTATCGGCTTGGTGGCAGTGGCTTCACTGGGGGCTACTTTCATCGCTGTTATGAACCATTTCTGGTCCAGATAAGGCTGCGCCCATGCGGCCACTTCCGGCGAGAGGGCATATCCTTTTTTCACCAGCCAGTCAGAAAGAACGGCTCCGGAATCCGCCGCGAGCACCACTGCGTGAAATCCGGCGACGGTCTTCTCTTCTATAACTTTGACTCCGTAGGACACACTATTAGTCGGTGCCACCGCAGAGCATCCTAGACTGAAGGATCGGTTCCTAACAAGGGGCGCGGTAATCTGGGCGATATAGGGAAAGGCATCGCCTCCGGCCTCCTCGAGTTCAGGCCTAGAGGGAGTGGGCACGAGGAAGCCTACGTCTGCACCAGTCGTTTTGAAACTGGCTTTGCGGATGAAGTGTTGCCTGCGCGATTCCTTATCCCAGATCATCACCACAGTTTGGTCGGAGTTCACCACCTGGGTGCCGCGGGC
>JAYVJI010000051.1:0-1860 GCA_043769435.1 Verrucomicrobiota bacterium | reverse complement strand
CTGGATTATTGCGAGCAGCATCCTGGTGAGGCGCAGGCGGTGAATGCCGACGCTCCGGAACAGATGGCGCAGCACTGTGCGGCTCAGGGCGCGCGCATGATCCATGTCAGCACAGACTATGTATACGATGGCTCCCTGCCCGGCCTCCGCTCCGAGGATGAGATGCCTGCGCCGCTGGGAGTATATGCCAGCACGAAGCTTGCGGGGGAAGAGGCCGTGCTGGGCGCTGACAGGCGGAATCTGGTGGTCCGGTCCTCATGGATTTTCGGACCGGACCGGCCGGCTTTCATTGATCAAATACTGAGGCAAGCCATGCGGGGTGAGGCGTGCACGGCGATCGCGGACAAGTGGTCGGCGTGCAGCTACAGCCTTGATTCTGCCGCCGCTCTGGAGTGTTTGCTTTCCCGTCCGGATGCCTGCGGGGTGATGAATCTCGGTAATGACGGCAGGTGCTCATGGCACGAGTGGGCCACGGCTGGTCTGGAAATCGCCCATGATCTGGGCCTTCCGCTGAAAACGAAGACCGTGGAGCCGGTTTTACTGGCCTCTATGGAACAGTTCATCGCACCGCGCCCGGTACATACCACCATGAACCTCGACCGGCTGGCCGCGGCCCTGGGCTTCCGTCCAAGGCCCTGGCGGGAGGCTCTGAGGGAATACACCGCGACCTACTATCGCTCAGATCGATCGCACCCATGACAGCGCTTGCCTGGCCGGGGGAGCCGCCGGATGCACGCGGCATATGCTGCGATACCTGTGGGTGATTCTTCTCTGGGCCGTTCTTTACCTTCCATGGCTCGGTGCTGATGAGTTGAAGGGGGAGGAAGGGCGGCGCATCCTGCCGGCCCGGGCCATGATCCAGGAGGATCAATACATCGTGCCCTACAGCGAGGGTAAGCCCTATCACCGCAAGCCTCCGCTGGTGAATTGGCTCATAGCGGCATCCTTTCGCATCCATGGCGGCGAAAGCCTGTGGGCTGCACGGTTGCCTACGGCCCTGTCCGTGCTCGGGCTCGCTTTGCTGGCCTTGCGCGCGGGGAGAACGTGGTGCTCAGCGGGGGGGAACTCCGTGGCGCGGCACTTCCCGCTGGCTCTGGCTGCGGTCATCCTGACTAGCGGCGGACTGCTCGAAAAAGGGCGTCTCGCGGAGATCGATGGCCTCTACACCGCGCTGTTCGGGATGGGTTTTCTCTGCTGGGCGGCGGCATGGCGGCGCGGCGCGGAAAGCTGGAGCCTATGGCTGCCGGCCGCCTGCTTCCTGGGGCTCGGGATCCTAGCGAAAGGGCCTGTCTACCTACCGTTTTATTACATCATTGCGGCCCTGACGCTTCATCATGCGGGGAAGCTGCGCCTTCTGGTCACCTGGCCGCATCTAGCCTCCCTTGCTCTCACCTTTGCCATACCCCTGCCGTGGGTCATGGCCTCCAGCAGCCGCATGGCGGGGCTGACTGTTGCAGGAGCCCCCCCCCAGGGCCAGGTCTGGTGGCAGCAATTGAGCGACCGTCTGGCCCCGGAGGCATGGAATGCCGGGGCGTGGGCCCTGAGCCCGCTGGAGACATTTGTTAGTTTCTGCCCGGTTGTTATTGTGGTCGCTGTTCTGTGGATCCGGTTGCGCCGCCGCGCTGTGCAGGAGGCCCCGCGGCAGGACCGCGCGCTGCTCACCGGTCTGGGACGGGGTGTCCTCATCAGCGGTCTGCTGTATGCTTTGATTCCTGAGCCCCATGCCAGGTTTCAGCTGCCACTGCTGACCCCGCTGGCATTGCTGCTGGTTTTGCTCGCGGCCATCGACCGGCATGACCCGCTGCAGACGCCTCTGTCATGGCGCCTATTCAGCACTGGGGCTGCTATCCTTCTGCTGGG
>JAYVJI010000050.1:0-3055 GCA_043769435.1 Verrucomicrobiota bacterium | reverse complement strand
GTCTGTTCATTGGAAAGGTGACCGTGGTGGCCCATGATGCGTTGCTTGGTGCTCCACGGACGCTTCGTGTCAGCGGCGAGCATACTGGAGTCATAGTTTGCTTCCACAAAAAGCGCGTCCATTCCCGCCACGCGGCTGCGCACATGAGGCGTGACATGCCCGAGGTCGCTGAGGATGCCCAGCGCCATCCCGCCGGACCGCAGGACAAAGCCTACCGGGCAGGTAGCATCATGCGGGACTGTGAAGGTCTCGATGCTGAATCCGGCCAACTCGAAGAGCCCGGCGGACGGCATGATCATGCAGGACTGCATTTCCATTTTGTCGCCCAGAGCGGCTCTGGTCAGGGAAGTTGTCAGGATGGGGACCCCATGCCGCCGGGTGAAGACATTCAAGCCATTCACGTGGTCGCCGTGTTCGTGCGTCACTAGGATGCCTGAGAGGCTTTCCGGAGCCATGCCGACGGAGGCGAGCCGTTCCCGGATGCGCGAAGCGCTCAGGCCGGCATCGATGAGCAGTGCCCCCGCAGCGCTGCGCACCACGGCACAATTGCCCGCGCTGCCACTCCCGAGGATGCTGAATTCTATCATGGCGAAGCTCTGGACACAGCCGCGCACGGTGTCAACGACGTCTCCGCCGCCGGTGCATGATTTAGTGCTGATCTGGATTCAGTCTGCAGTCATCACGACGCCCAGAGTATGGGTTTCTCCGGGCGCGAGCGTGATGGCATTCTCCCACGCATTGGCGGTTTCCACGCAGACGAATTTCAGATGCCCATCGTCGGGAAGATCTGTTAGTGCTCTAGCCTTTTTGATTCCGGGATTCCATATCACCGTGGTAGCGCTGCCGCTGCTGCACAGTGATAGTCGCCGCTGGAGCACAGAGTCATGAATGAGGACGTCTGCCGGAGTGGCGTAGATGCGGTCCACTTCCTCAGTGAAATGCACATCTCCTGTTTGTGCCCGGTTGGTTACCGGTCCGGCGTGATCCTGATACCATACGCCGTCTAGGCCTTCTATCCGCACTCCAGCGATACCGCCGACAGCCAGATAGGTGTGCAGGGCTCCGGTAATGGAGAAAGGCTGAGAGCCTGTATTCCGCATGGTGAGGCTCAGTCGCAAGCGCGCGCCTATATGCAGGCCCATTTCCAGTTGAAAGGCATGGGGCCACAGTTTCATGGTGTCTAGGGATTCCGTCAGAGATAGCCTGAGCGAAGCACCAGTAGCGTCCTCTTCAGCAGAGATCAATTTCCAGAACCGGTTCCTGGCAAAGCCATGAGCAGGGAGCGAGGCGTCCGATGGATGAGGGCCAAACCATGGCCAGCATAGCGGCACTCCACCGCGGATCGCTTTGCCTTCACGGTAAATGGCGTTCGGGCTCAAATACAGAACCGGAGCGGCTCCGGCGGGAGTCCATTCCATAAGGTGCGCACCGTGGAGAGCCAGCCGGGCGCGGGCCGCCGGGTGGTCGATCACGGCTACTTGATAGCCGGGGGAGAGTTCTGTTAGCTGGATGGACATGAGATCAAGCACCCGTTGCTGACGTTGGCTCTGGTGCCGGCGTGTTACCCCGGCGTTTCATCAGGAGGTAGTAGAAAACGGGAGTGAGAAACAGCCCGAAAATGGTGACTCCGATCATTCCTGAAAACACGGCGACGCCCATGGCCCGCCGCATTTCCGAGCCAGCGCCCGTGCTGGTCACCAGCGGCCAAACGCCCATGATAAAGGCAAAGCTGGTCATGAGGATGGGGCGCAGGCGTAGGCGGCAGGCCTCCAGCGCGGCGTCGCGGACGCTCAGGCCTTCACCTTCCTTCTGCCTGGCGAATTCAACGATGAGGATCGCATTCTTGCAGGCCAGTCCCACGAGGACGATCAACCCTATCTGGGTGAAAATGTTATTATCACCATGAGTCAGGAACAGGCCCACAAAGGCGCTGAGCAGACAAACAGGAACGATGAGGATGATGGCCAGCGGCATCCGGAAGCTTTCATACTGGGCGGCCAGGACAAGGAAGACGAGGAGAATACAGAGCGGGAAAACAAAGATGGCGCTGTTGCCAGCGATCACCTGTTGATACTTCAGTTCTGTCCATTCGAACTTCATGCCCTGGGGCAGCGTTTCCTTTGCGAGTTTTTCCAGCAGGGCTTCCGCCTCGCCGCTGCTCACGCCCATGGCTGGCGCTGCGTTCACCTCTGCGCTGGGGTAGCCGTTGTAGTGCATCACCCGGTCGGGGCCGGCGGATTCTGTGACGGTGACCAGCGAACCCAGCGGGACCATGGCCCCCGTCAGGGACTTTACCTTCAATTGCCGGATATCTTCCGGGCTGTCGCGAAACTTGGCATCAGCCTGGGCAGAGACCTGCCAGGTGCGGCCAAAGCGGTTGAAGTCATTCACATAGGCACTGCCAAGGTAGATCTGCATGGTTTCAAAGACGCTTTGCGGCGGCACATTCATGCTCCTCGCTTTCACCCGGTTCACATCAGCCTGAAGCTGGGGCACGCTGATCTGATAGCTGGAAAAAGTCTGGGTGAATTTGCCCGTTTTAGCAGCTTCCCCTATCAGTCCCCACGCCGCCCCATAGAGCGCCTCCTGTCCTAGGTCAGCGCGGTCTTCTATCTGGAGCTTGAATCCGTTGATAGTGCCCAGCCCATTCACTGGCGGCGGCATCACGCAGAGGATGAGGGCCTCATCCAGTTGGCTGTAGGCTCCCATCAACGCGCCGGATATGGCCTGCGCGGAGAGGTTGGGATCCGTGCGGTTCTCAAACTCATCCAGGCCGATGAAGGCGATGCCTGCATTCCCTGTGTTAGTGAATCCATTGATCGAAAGCCCGGGAAAGGCTATAGCATCCTTCACTCCGGGGGTCTTCATGGCTATGTCCGACATCTTCCGGACCACAGCTTCCGTGCGGTCGAGCGATGCCGCATCCGGCAACTGGCAGAAGGCCACAAGGTATTGCTTATCCTGCACCGGAACAAACGACGTGGGTGTCTTCTGGAAGAGGTTCACTCCCTGCCATACCAGCACGCCATAGAGCGCCAGTACCACGAGGCTGATG
>JAYVJI010000049.1:0-7873 GCA_043769435.1 Verrucomicrobiota bacterium | reverse complement strand
CCCTCGTGCCCCTCGCTGTCCGCATCTTCAGCGGAATAAAACCCGCCATCCCGGTGGCTCATGTCGCGCAAAACATAACGGATTGTGTCGAGCGCGGTGGCGTGATATTGTGCATCGCCGCTGACGAGGCCTGCATCCAGATAAAGCTCCAGCAGCTGGGCATTGTCATAGAGCATTTTTTCAAAATGCGGGACCAGCCATTTCTCATCCACGCTATAGCGCGAAAACCCGCCGCCGAGCGCATCATAAATCCCGCCGGCGGCCATGCGGCGACACGTGAAGAGCACCTTGTCGATCATCGCCTTGTCGCCCGCATCGGATCCCGTCAGGAGCAAGAGCCCTGGAATGTAAGGCTGCGGAAATTTTGGACTTTTTCCGAATCCCCCGAACTTCGGATCATATTGTGCGGCAAATCCCTTTGCGGTTTCCATGGCCACCTCCCTGCCCGGCATGGCTGCTGCTTTTGGTGCTTCGCCGGCCATGGCTTTTCCCAGCTCAGCAGAAAGGTTATGGGCATCGGACGTCAGTTCGTCCCTGTTTGTATTCCATAGCTCGTCCACCCGCTTGAGCACGACTATGAATTTATCCTTTGGGAAGTAGGTGCCACCATAGAACGGCTTGCGCTCCGGGGTGAGGAAGGCATTCAGTGGCCAGCCACCGCCCAGTTGGAGTGCCTGCATGGCCGTCATGTAGATCTGGTCTACGTCGGGACGCTCTTCGCGGTCCAGCTTGATGGCTATGAATTTATCATTCAAAACTGCCGCTACTTCAGGGCTTTCAAAGGACTCCCGCTCCATGACGTGACACCAGTGACAGGTGCTGTATCCGATACTCAAGAGGATCGGCTTATTTTCCTTCTTAGCCTTGTCAAACGCCTCCTCGCCCCAGGGATACCAGTTCACCGGGTTGTGTGCGTGCTGGAGAAGATAGGGAGATTTTTCTTTTGCGAGGCGGTTGGGTGCAGTAGTCACGGTGGTAGCTGGAGCAGTCTCAGTTTTACCAGCCGCAGCCGGCGGCGTGTCCGCAGCAAAGCAGGATAGACCCGCCGCAGCAGACAGAGACAGATAATTGATCAGGAAATTCATGGATGTTGGTATGTAACCTAGGGCTTCATGTCATAGCACATTACCACATCCTGGTCCCTCACATAAAGCTTGCCGTCACTGATGACAGGGTGTGGCCATGAGCTGCCCTCGATGTGATCGAGCTTGAAGGAACCACGCTCCTTTTTAGCGTCAGGGCTGGCGTCCAGCATGGCCATGATCCCGTTTTGATAGCGGAAAATGAGCCGGTCTCCGGTCACCAGCAGCGCCGCAGATTCCCGGCCCTCAGGATGACGGTCTCCGCCCCAGCGCACCTTGCCGGTTTCAGCCTCAAGGCAGATAGGGAAGCCATTATTGTGCCCCGTTCCGGCGTAAATAAAGCCGTCCTTGTAAACCATGCCGCCGTGATGGTTTTGAAAAACTCTGGAGTCCAGCCTGTAAACCTCATCGGCCTTGAGCCCGCTGCCGCTTTTAGATATCTTCAGCAGCGCGGCTCCCGCTCCGTATCCCGTGGAAGCAAAAACGAAGTCGCCCCAGACCAGCGGCGTGGGAATGTTAGCGGTGCCGTTGTTCACCTCTCCATAGTGCCAGAGCAGCTTACCGTTTTCCGCATCCACCCCCACCACGGCCCGGCCCGTCAGCTGCACATATTGCTTCCTGCCAGCGGCCTTGCTCACCACCACACTGCTGTAGGACGCACCGTCATTTCCATTTTTTCCAAGATCCCCCGAGGCGGTCTTCCAGAGCGACTTGCCTGTTTTGGCATCAAGCGCGACCAATAACGCATCACCTGCCCCGGGGGTGATGATCACCTTGCCGCCGTCCACTGTGGGGGATTCACTCCAACCCCAGCCGCTCTCCATTTTGCCGCCAAAGTCCTTTTCCAGATTCCGCCGCCAAAGTTCCGCGCCGCTTACCGCATCTGCACAGACGAGGTTGGACTTCCGGTCTAGGACATACACCCGTCCGCCATCCACTGTGGGGGAGGAGTTCGGCTCATCACCACCCTCGCAGGTTAGCAACGTCCAGAGGATTTTTTGCGTGGCGGCATCCGCGCAGATCAGGCAGGTTCCCTGCTTCGGGTCCTTTTCCCCGGCGCGTTTTCCTAGGGTGTAAATCCGCCCGCCAGCAATTGAGACGGAGGACATCCCCTGCCCCGCTCCTTTCATGGTCCATGCCAGCTTGGGCGGGGACTTTGTCCAGTCATTCATCAGCCCCGCCTCCCGGCAGATACCATCCCGCATGGGCCCCCGCCACGTGGGCCAATCAGCGACTGCCGGTATAAGTAACAGTGAGAGGACGATGGAAGCTCGGATGGGAAGGAACATGCGGTGGTTTAATTCAGGAATTACCGAATGCAAAACCGCAAAACCGGCATTTGGTGATCAAAATCGCTGCCACTTCCGGTTTTTCTGCCAAAATAATTCCGCTGAACTTGCAAAACCCCGTTTTTTTGGTTGCTTCCCTGGGCCTGCCCCTGGTATTTTCCCTATAGCACCCACCCAAATCTTCCCTACGCATTCCAAAACATGAACGAAGAAATTTTCACTGAAGCAGACCTCGCCCAGGGCTATCGTAACACCTATCAAAAAGCTGTCGCGGCAGTCAAAATGAAGAACGAGGCCTTTGCTGTCGAGCTGCTTCTTAGCATTTTGAAAGATGTGCCGGGATTCCTCAATGGCCGCAAGATGCTGCGCAGTGCGGAGCAGTCCGTCAACGCCGGCAAGAAGCGCTTCATGGACACCACCTCCATGAAGCTCGGTAAACCGAAGGCCACTCTGAAGAAGGATCCGGCGGCAGCCATCGTAGAGATCGAGGAAATCCTAAAAGAGGACCCGTTGAGCGTGGCGGCTAACCGCTTGCTCTTTGAGGCCTGTAACGCCGCTTCCATGCCCCTCACTGCGGCCTTCGCTCTGGAGACGGCGTTGCTCGGGAAGCCGGATGACATAAAACTCGGCCACCAGCTGGCTGAGTATTTCATGGCCCAGGATGACCCCAAAAATGCGATCCGGATTTTCGAGCAGATCTTGAAATACGATGCCGCCGATGGTGAAGCGCGCCGTGGCTTGACCAATGGCAACGCTAGGCTCTCCATGAAGGGTGCCAAATGGGAGGACGGAGAAAGCGGCGGCGGGAATTTTCGAGATCTTTTGAAGAAAAAAGGTGAGTCAAAATCGCTGGAGGACATGAACCGGGTCGGTGCCACCAAGGAGCAACTGCTTGAACAAATCGCCCATGTGGCCCCGGAATACGATGCCAATCCTAACGACATCAACGTCGTCCGCCGGATCGCCGACCTGTATGACCGTCTTGAGGACTGGGACAACGCCCTAGCTTATTTCAGCTGGGCTCAACAGCTCGCCCCCGGAGATCCCGCTCTGGAGAGCAAGGTCCACCGCATCGCGGACAAGATAGAGGAAATAAAAATCCGCACGCTCCGGGAGCAACTGGATGCCAACCCCAATGATGAAGAACTGCTGGCCGCCATCACTGAAATGGACAGGGCACGCAGCGAGCGCCAAGTGGGCACAGCGCGCGAACGCGTGGAGCGGAACCCCACCGACCCGCAGTTGCGCTTCGAACTGGGGAATCACCTTTTCAATGCCGGCCACCCACGCGAAGCCATCCCCGAGCTGCAGCGCGCCAAGAGCAACCCCCACATCCGTCACAAGGCCATGCTCATCCTGGCCAAATGCTACGGCAGCAACAAAATGTTCGACCTCGGCATCTCCCAGCTCAAGGAAGCAGCGAACGAAATGGCGGTCATGGATGCCGTCAAAAAGGACATCGTCTACGAAATGGGCATTATGGCCACAGCCATGGGAAACAAGGAAGAGGCGCTGGAGTCCTTCAAGCAAATCTACGCCGTGGACTATGGTTTTCGCGACGTGGCGGCCCGCGTGGAGGGAGCCTACGCTTCCTAACCAAGGCACAACCAAGCACCGGAAACCGGGAACCAACTACCACCCTCAGCCACCCTCAGCGGCGCGTTCTGGTTTTGGATGGCTTGCCCTTGCCGGGCGCAGTGCCGCGCTTGCGTTTTTGCACCGTTTTTCTGCCGGGGGCCTTTCCTTTCGGGGCTGACTTCCTCGCCACCCTGACCGGTGCCGGAACGGGCACGCCATCAATTACCGAAACTGGATCTGGATCGGTTTTCCCCTTCCGCTGCTCCCGCTCTCGGACATCGAACCGTATGGGTAGTCCTTCATATTTCATGCGGGCCCGCACCGTATTCTCCAGATACCGGCGGTAGGTAGGAGACATGAGAGAAGCGTGGTTTACAAACAGCACGACCCGCGGCGCAATGATCGGACGGGGCTTTTCTTCGCGGGCCAGCGTAGCGTAGAAAAGCTTGAAGCGCTTCCCATTGATGGCGGGCGGCGGTGATTGTGCTATCGCGTCCTGGAGCAGCCGGTTAAAGGCTCCCGTGCCCATGGCCGCATCACTCGCCTCCCGCACCTTGTCCACCGCACCGAAAATCTTGTTTAAGCGATCACTCTTGATAGCGGAAACGGCCACCAGCGGCGCATAATGAAGAAAGAAAAGTTCCCTGCGGACATGCTCCTCCAGTTCCTCCAGCCGGGCCTTCATTTGGGCATCAGGGTGGTACAGGTCAAATTTATTAGCCACAATGATACAGGGCCGGTTCTCCTCCAGAATCGTCCCCGCTATTTTGCGCTCCTGCGCGGTGACACCGCGGGAGGCATCGACCACCAGCGCCACCAGATCCGCACGCCTGATGCTCCGCTCCGCACGCTGCACGCTCCACTGCTCCACAGCGGTATCCACCTTGGCCTGCCGGCGGATACCGGCAGTATCAATGAGCAGATAGCCATGACCCTTATGCTCATGATAGCAGTCAATGCTGTCCCGCGTGGTGCCGGCCACATCGCTGACGATAGCCCGGTCATCACCTAGGATCGCGTTGAAAAGCGATGACTTTCCAACGTTGGGCCTCCCCACTATAGCCAGACGGACGGTCCGGGGGTCATTCACAGGATCCGTCACCGGCTCGGAAGCATCAGGCGGCGGGCCTATCGTCCGCTCTATCGTTTTCACCAGATCATGAATACCGCGGCCATGCGTAGCCGAAAACGTACACACCGTCTCAAATCCCAGCCGGCCGAAATCCGAGATATTAGCGTCATGCACAGGATCGTCCGCCTTGTTCAGTCCCAGGATCACAGGCTTCCCCTGCTTACGCAGCATCTGGGCCACTACAGCGTCGATGTTATGCATGCCCTCCAGCGCATCCACCACAAAAAGAATGAGGTCCGCCGCTGCGATGGCGATCTCCGCTTCAGCCTTCACCATGCCTCCGAAGTTATCATTCAAGGTCGCTCCGATCCCCCCCGTATCCATAAGAACCAGCTGGTATTCCGACTCCGCGAGCGGGGCGGAGAGCCGGTCCCGGGTCACCCCGGGCATGTCGTGAACGATTGCAATGCGGCGCTGCGCGAGACGATTGAACAGCGCAGATTTCCCTACGTTCGGTCGTCCCACGATAGCGATTATTCTGTCTTTCCTTGTGGGAGTGGCGGCCATGTGATGTTGATGAAAAACAGAAACTAAGGACAGAGTCCCCGGAGCGCAAGAGCCACAATAGCCCAATCCCCGCAAGCGCCTGAGCTGCTCTGAACTGGCCGCATCAGCACTCCACGCCGGAAGCCCTGAGATCCTCTACCGTATCGATGTCCCTGAGCACTCGTTGCAGCAGGTGCGTTTTCCTCCCCGCCGCCTCAGCTGCCTGCAACGATGCCGCCAGCGTCCGGTCCGTGCTCCAAGGAATATCCCGGAACAATTCCGGACAGGGCACCCGCAGTGTGAGCAAATAATAGCCGCCATCCTCCGTCGCCCCGAAGACCGCATCCACGCCTTCAGCGGCCATGCGGCGGGTGATGACGAATACCGGCCAGCGCGCCTCGGGGCAGTCCGTTCCCATGAAAGTCAGCGTCTCCAGACCCGGAAGCGCAAAGGCAGCCTCCATCACAGCATTAAGCCGCTGCCCCAAGTCCCCCGGGCATTGCGCCAAGAATTCCGTGTCCGCCACTAACAGCGGTTCCAGCCACGCCTGAACATCCACCGCCCGCTCCGGAGGGTCATAGCACACCCACACCTTCACAAGGTCCTGGGGCAGGTGCCGCAGCGTATCCTCCGCCATCCTGCGGTAAATCCGGCAAGCAGCAGCATCCCCTATCGACGCCGCCAAGCGGGTCTTCACCCTCCCAGGTTCAGGATATTTCAAAAAAATTGCCACTACATGCATAGCCCCACCGTGCCCTCATCCCGTCAGCGCGCCAGCGGACACTTTTCTAACATCAGAAGATGCAACTCCGGCCCGGGCACGACGATCGCCTCCGCCCATTTGCACTGTGCGGTTGCGGCGGGGTTTTGCTTCCAGCTAACCCGCAACTGGCATTTGATTTGACTCAGCAAAGCCCAAATCCCATTAAGAGTGACGATGTTGGGTGCATCACAGCCGGCTGCCGGTTATTCCAGAGCAAAACCAAACACCAAACACCAAACAAACATTTTTCCGTCCGGCTTTCCACACGCCCCCCTTATTGCCCCTGCCCAGCCTTAATGCGCTGTAGCGCCCATTCCATCGCACCGGCTTCTCCATGCTGGGTGAAACGGTCGAAATAAGCGGTAACTTCGGCGGGGGTGGCGAAGCCGAAAGCAGAGTTCAGTTTATCACCTCGTTTAGCTAACTCCCTTAGTTCATTCTGCCTTGCTGCAGCTTCGCCCAAAGTGCCTCCAGACTCTCCAAGCTCGGTGTCGGCCGGCAGGAACTTGAGGGCGCCATGGTGAACGCTGGCGATGAACAAGTCGGCCATTAGAGAGTCGCCCCGTCCGGCACGCAAGTGCTCTGCCAATGTGATCGCCGTGGCAGCTGCATCCTCTGCCTCCAGCTTATTGCCTGGATTTATGTTCTGGATCAATGCGTTGGCACCCCCGGCCACTGCGAATAGTCCAGCATTGCTCTGTAAAGCTTTCGCAGGAGCAAAGGCTGCTGTATGGGCATCCAGCCCGGCGGCGGCGGCGGCTTCCCGGAGTGTGACCATGCGTTCATTTTGATAGTTATCCCGCCGGCCTTTTTTGGTGAGGGCGAGCGCCAGAGCGGCTTTCGTTGCAGCGAGGTCATTGCTCTTGGCCGCCTTCGCGGCATCCAGACAATCCGGCAGCGGATGATCCGGTGCTGCATGGCGCAGCCGGTCCACCCACACTGGGTCGGCGGTGCCCGCGTCGCTGTTGAGTAATGTAAGGCAAACCCTCGGATCTTGCGAGTGCTTCTCCGCCAGTTCCGCCGCGAGAGACGGATCGCGGGTCAGTTCCCACGCCGCGACGAGCACCTCCGCCGTGCGCCCGGTGCGATCCAACCATGGGCTTAGCTGAGCTAGGGTGATGGCGTCAAGTTTGGCGATTACTTCGTCGATGGAATGAAACGTCCGCCCCGCCGGCACAGCTGGATCTGAAGCTGGATCCGGACTTTGCGCTATGACGACTGGCTTGGGCATAGAGGCGCTTGGCACTTCCCCCGTCGGCTCAACCTTCCGTGTCAGCAACCACGCTGTAAGAACGACAGCAAGACACACGGCCAAGGAGACGAAAGTTCGGAGCTTCATAAGGACGCAGCGTAAAAAAGATCCGAGAAAAGTAAAGCGGCGGGTCGTTTTCCGCCGCGCGGTTCACTTTGGCTCGGCTTGAGCGTGAGGATTGCTGCTGCCGCTTCGCGTTGTGCAGCGTCCCAGCCAGATGCCTGGTATCATGCGATTGCGGCGAGAGACGGAAGCAGACGGATTTTCTAGTTCATATTATTTCTGGTGTTG
>JAYVJI010000048.1:0-3400 GCA_043769435.1 Verrucomicrobiota bacterium | reverse complement strand
TCGAAAACAACGGCTACTCCATGGGCACCAGTCAGTGCCGGTCCAGCGTATATAAAAACTGCCTCGCCTATCGGGCAGATGGTTATAACATCATTTGGGACCTGATCGACGGCTATGATCTGTATGAGGTCCGGGCCAAAGTCCAGATCGCCATCGAGAGGGCTCACAACGAAAACCGCCCTACCCTGCTCGAGATCAATACCTACAGACACTACGGCCACTCCGTCTCGGATGCGAAGGCCAAGGTCTACCGCACAGAGGATGAGATCGAGCAATACAAGGCCAAGAACGACCCGCTCGGGATTTGGAAAAATCACCTCATCCGCGAAGCGATCATCACCGAAGGCGATTACGAAAAAATAGCCAGAGCAGCCCGCGCCGAGGCAGAAGCCAGCGCTCAGTTTGCCGACGAAAGTCCCTACCCGGAGTTTGAGGACATCACCAAGGATGTCTACTTTGAGGTCGATGAATTCACCACCGCCGGGCGGACCGGTAAGCATTTCTTCAACGACTGAGCCCTCTACCACCAGCGGGGATCCATGCCACCCGGCACCCGTGCCGCCATACCCGGCACGCTGGCCGCTACCCCACTACCTTTTCCTATCTTCCTACACCGAAAAAAATGCCAGTCATTACCTACCGCGAAGCCATCCGCCATGCCCTTGATGAAGAACTAGCCCGCGATGAAAACGTGGTGGTCATGGGCGAAGAAGTAGCCCAGTACGACGGGGCCTACAAAGTGACCGAAGGGCTCTGGAAAAAATGGGGAGACAAACGCGTCGTGGACACCCCTATCAGCGAGGCTGGTTTCATAGGCATGGGAGTGGGAGCCTCCATGCTTGGCATGCGCCCCGTCATGGAACTGATGTTCTGGAGCTTTGCCTATGTCGCTTGGGACCAGATGATCAACAACGCCGCCACCGTCCGCTACATGTCAGGAGGGAAGATCAATTGCCCGATCGTTATTCGCGGACCCGCAAATGGCGGCACCGGAGTCGGCGCTACCCCTAGCCACACCCCTGAGAATTTCATCGCCAATACCCCCGGACTCAAAGTCGTGTGCCCCGTGACGCCCTATGATGCCAAGGGCCTCATGAAAGCTGCCATCCGCGACAACGATCCCGTTTACGTCATGGAAAGCACCGTCCTCTACGGCAACTCCGGAGAAGTGCCCGATGAAGAATACATCATCCCACTCGGCGTCGCCGACGTCAAGAGGAAGGGCCAAGACATCTCCCTCATCGCTCACGGAAGGGCCGTCCTCACCTGTCTGGAAGCAGCGGAAATCCTCGCAAAAGAGCACGGCATCGACGCGGAGGTCGTGGACCTTCGCTCCATTCGTCCCCTGGATGAAGATACCATCCTCGCAAGCGTCCGTAAAACCCACAAAGCAATTTACGTTGAAGAAAACAAACCATTTTGCGGCGTTGGCAGCCAGGTAGTTGCCACCATCCAGGAAAAATGCTTCGATGACCTTGACGCCCCGATCCTGCGGATCAGCGCAGTGGATGCACCAGCCATCTACAGCCCACCTCTCGAAAAACTGCAACTGCCCTACGTCTCTCAGGTGGTCAGCAAAGTGCTCGAAATCTGCTGATCCGGGCCATCACGGAGCGATGCACCATCGTGCAACATTTGTCCCTTCCTCTCACGCGACTCCTCCGTCATTAGCTGGGCGAAAAATGGCTTCGCAGTATCGCGACGAGCGATCGCACGCCGCGGCAAATGGCGCGACTTGTGAGGGGCCACTGGGCGGTGGAGAACAACATCCACTGGGTGCGCGACGCCGTTGGGCGCGAAGACCAGTGCCGACTGCGCCACGCCAACGCAGCGTGCGCGCTGGCCCTGCTGCGCACCGCGCTGCTGGCCCCCGTGCGCGCCGCCGGCCGCGAAAGCCTGACGCTTTTTCATGAAATCTGTGCTGAAGACAGGTCCAAAGCCGTAAATCTAATAGCATATCAACGCCTTGCGTAGTCAGACGCGGAAACCCTGGGGAAGCCGGCCTTGTCCTCCTGCAGGCGGGACGCCCACTGGCCAGCTCAGCCGCGACGGCGGTGAGTTCCACTGCATCACCAATCCGTCATACCCCCGGAAGGCCTCCGCGTGCCAGGACCGGCAGCATCCCGTCTTCCCCTATGCTTTTCTAAATCGTCGAGTCGCTATTAAACAAACAAGTGGACGAAAGGCCGACACTCCAGCATTCTGCGCCCGCCCGCAGAAAAATTCCCGCTCGTTTGAACAGACTAATCGCCCCCGTGTCTCACTTCTCCGCCTCGATGTAAAACCTCAACTCATCATCCCTATGTTCGCCACCCTCCAAGTTCAGGAAAAGATCACGCTGCTGCCTTCTGTGCCGCATTCAGAGAATGGCCCGGCGCAGCAGTATTGCCTGCGGGAGGCATACAATGAGAACGGGCAACTGGTGTGGCAGAAGAGTCCACGAGGCTTCATCAGCTACTTCAACAACGACCCGGCCACGGGCACGCTGCGGCAGAAGATCGAGGACGTGAATCTCGCGCTGATGAGTACCCCCCCCCTAGGCTGGGTGCAAAAGCCGGGCAGCGGCCTGCATCTGGTAACGGATTTTGTGGTGGATGGGCTGGGCCGTCAGCCCGGTCACACCCGATCAAATTAATCGCTACTAGGAAGTGGCCTCTGATGCAAAGTGATTATCGCGCTTAAAACTGATGGAGAATTTACGCCAAACAGTTTTGGCGCATCTTCGTTCAATTGAATTTTTAAAACCTTCATTTAATGTGTTAACAGTCTGCTGGCCAAGTGTATCGATCCTCCCGGCACCGACGCCAACGCATTTCGCAGGATGGCTTTCCTTGCTTGCGTTGCAACCAATCAACGCAAGCGGTATACCTTGACATACAGTAGGCTTCGCCGCGACACTTTGGGTCTGCTATGCAGGCGCAAATTGTGAGACCCGCCGCAGCGGCAGCTATTTGAAGAGCTGATATGCCACCTATGGCAAATGGTATAGCTGGTGCAAATTTTCCTAGATAATCATAATTATAACAATTATAACAGGGATTGTTACCCACCATTCCATACAAGTTCCTCTCGCCCTCCTCCTCAATCGGATCCCGGTTTAGCCACCGGCCGGCGATGGGGTCATAGAACCGATACCCATAGTAACAAAGTCCGGATTCGTTATCCTAAAAATGTTATCGGTGAACTTTGAGCTGAAGCGGAAGGGCATGAGGTCTTGGGTGAGGGAGCCTGCGGGGCCGGTGCTTTTGAGTTCGCGGCCAAATCCATCGTATTGCCAGATTTTGGAGAAGGGTAAACGGTCTGGCTGTCTCCCTTCGGTCGGCTCGTACACCGCGCTGAGGAGGTGGGGGGTGCCGGCATTGGAACTGCGGTAGCCGGTGATGTTGCCTAGGCGGTCCAT
>JAYVJI010000047.1:0-3327 GCA_043769435.1 Verrucomicrobiota bacterium | reverse complement strand
ACAATGTCCGCCACCGGATCGAAGCCGCTCTTGATGACATGGGCCTGCGCCTGGGCACCTATCCGCACTACCGCATGACCGGCGGCAATCGCTACCGTCTCCGCGTCGGCGATTACCGGATCATCTACACCTTCGACACCGCCCGGAACGAAATCCACCTCCTCGCCGTCGGCCATCGCCGCGAGATTTACCGGTAAGGCAGCGGGACGAGCCTCGCCGAGGCTCCACCGGCGCAAAGACGGGTTTGTAACTTAATATATTACAAACGGTCGGGGGGAGGTTTGTCATATAATAGATGACGAGTGTCCTACTCGGGGATTTAAACGCGGAGGACGCGGAGAGCGCGGAGGGTGGCTGAGATTGAGACCTGAGGGCGGAAACCTGAGACCTGAAACTAAGCGTCCGACAGAAGGCCAGGTCGTCTTGACCCCCATCCTCAGGTCTCAGGTTTCAAGTTTCAGGTTTCCGCACTGCGGGATTGCCAGCGGGGGTGGGTGGATCAGAGGACAGAATACAGAGGACAGAGGACGGGGTGGAAACCGGACCCACCCTTCTGGGCTCTGTCACCTGTAATCTGTCCTCTGGCAGCAATGCGGGATTGCCGTGGCCGCAAGAACCGTCCTTGCTGAGGGCCTCGTCAGGGCCGGACGGGAAAGATGCGTATCTTGCTCAATATCCTGGCGGTCGTCATTGGCCTGATGAGTGGCTTTGTGGCCGTGACCTGCAGCGCCTATCTGGTCGTGGGCGCCGTCACCACATTCCAAGGCAACATACCCGCGCTTGGGATCGCACCGGGGATTCTGGCCATCACCTTTCTCGCCGGCCTGGCCTTCCTCGGTTTCCTGATCGCGTCGCGGGCGCTGCTGCATCTGCGCCAGCCCGACGCCGGCACGGCCCGGGACATGATCGGAACCGCGATCTACCTGATTGCGATCATCGGCGTGGCCCCGCTGTTCAGGAGTTCGTTCATCATGATTCCGCTCATCATCGGCCTCTACGTCTTCCACCGCTGGCTGGTCAGACGCATCACCACGCGGGCCTTCCCCACCCCTGAAACGCATGCTTAAGGACCAGACAACCGCCTCGTCGGGCCGGACGGGAAAGATGTGCGCATCCTCCTCCACCCTTCCGCCGCCGCCACGCCGCCGACCACGGTCCGCTGTTTTCTGTCCACCGGCCTCGGCACTCCGTCCACCCCTCGGCCGAGTCGCCCCGCGTTTGAGCCAGGGATCGAACCACTGCCCTGTGGGCCATAGGCTTGGCGACGGTTCATCCGCCCTACCGCACTTCGTTATGCCCGGAGTTATCTATCTGCATTCGCCTTTTCCTCCATGAATCTGCTTCTGCTATTCATGGAATAACCCGAAAACATAAATCAACAACCCGCATCCCAAAATGCCTAAAAAGACCGCCTCCGCCCGCCCTGCCAAAAAAGCCACATTCCAAATAACGGCACCCAAGACCAGCCCAACCGCCATGGGTCAAATATTTGGCGGACCGTTTGGTGCGGCCCAATGCACCTTCTTTAAGATCGGCCGGGGGCAGAAATTCCGGATCGAGGCGACCAAGGACCCCACCAGCCAGGGTGGCTGGTCAAACGGCGGTGGCGTCTATTTCGGACCGGAGGGATCCAGCGGGCCCAACGATGCGAATTTTGCGACCAGCGCTTATGTCCCCGCGCTTCCCCTAGGCATGCTGATTGGCGGTTTCGACCCCATCAACCGTGATGGACAGACTTTAACATACGGGCTTTTGCGGAGAGTGTTCTCACCCCTGGCGTTTGCCATTGGCCGCGGCTATGAGGGGATTTCGCCCATCGATGGTTATCTCTACATTGTGATGAACGACACCTTCACGCTCGCAGACAACAAGGGGACCATCACTGTCATCATAACCTACTTGTGAGCGCGCCGGTCTGAGGTTCTTCCGCGCCATGGCGCCAAGCCAGTGAATTGAGCCACAGACGGAATGCAGCACTGTTGCCCGCTGCTGCGGCCCATGTGTTTGTCCCCGGTTTTCGCGCGCATTCCCGATGCCGGCTGCTGCCGGCACGGGACAAGTCGCCCGGCCTGAACCGTGGCTGGCTATGGCGAAACTGCGGCAAACGAAACCGAGTCAAATCGTAAAAGATGAAATCGGCCGAGTAAGGGTTTGCCCCGGCCCGACAGGGCGTCATTGCTAGCGGCCTCGTCGGGCCGGACGGGAAAGATGTGCGCATCCTCCTCTACCCTGCCGCCGCCGCCACGCCGCCGACCACGGTCCGCTGTTTTCTGTCCTCCGGCCTCGGCGTCCTCCTCCGTTCACTGTCCTCTGTCTCCTGTCCTCTGTCCTCTGTCTCCTGTCCTCTGCTCCCCCACTCCTCGGCCGAGCCGCCCCGGGTTTGAGCTAGGGATCGAACCACTACGCCGCCCCCATGCTCTCAGCTTCCTCCCACCACAACGCTTTTATCGCGCAGCCTCTTTGCCTCGCTGAGGCCAGAGGAAGGGTCCATCGCTTGCTCGTTACGGTTGAATCAATCTCTTAGACCGTATTGCAACTTCACCTGTAATGAAAATAGACACGACCAAGCTGCCCACACATCTCGCATTAGTCGCTCGCCGCGTTAATTTCTGCAACCCTGACGATTTGGCCGCAGTTTTTCTGGAATCATCTTATCTTGCTGAAGTCACCCTAAAGACGATTGCCGCAGTTCTACATGCCGGACTTGAAAAGCCAGCAAAAGAGGTCGCCTATCGCCATGCCTACGAATTCGTGCGCGCAGATGGTCTTGGCACATGGGAGGTATCAATACGCGAAATAACGACACCTCCCACCGCTTTATACCTGCCTCCGGAATTTTCTCCTTTCCTAAATTGGTTAGCTATGAAGCGGAGCAAGCCTGAGGATGAATCGTTCCGTTCAACTCTTAATGGGCTCCGTTCAATTCTGCTAATACTAGGCGCAGGCGCTCCGGATGCCGCTAAAGTGGTTACTGTTCGTGACCTGATAACGTTGTTGGTGCAGATACGAAATAAAACTAAAGCCCACGGCGCGGTGGGTGAGGAGTTCTATGCGGCCGCGAACGCTCCCTATTTGGCAGCCATAAGGATACTACTTGAGTCATGCCCGGCCTTCGCATGGAAATGGATGCATCTATCGAAGCGAGATAGCGGAAAGAACCGAGCTATACATCTTTCAGGGCTAGAGCCTAAGCACATTAAAGAAACGGAAGCTTCGGTGCTGTTATTTGATGCTCCAGGTATTTCCATCACTCCGGATCAATCCGTTCGTATTTTCCCGTGTAGCTTACTCCTGAGAACGAATCGAGACTGCACGATTTTTCATCTG
>JAYVJI010000046.1:0-3730 GCA_043769435.1 Verrucomicrobiota bacterium | reverse complement strand
GCGGCAACGTGCGTGGGCACGCAGGCCACACTCATCGGCGCATGGTGCAGGATAGCGCGGGAGACCGAGCCGTGCTGGAGCCGACCGAGTCCATGCCGTTGATGCGTGCCGACGACGATCAGATCGGCCTGCGCGTCGTTGGCCATCTCCACGAGCGGATACTCGGCGCTGCCCCAGTTGCCGCACACGCGGATAGTGACCTCTTTCTCTCCCAACACCCGTGTGACTTTTTCCCGCAAATCCCGTTCCAGTAGATATTGCATCCCAAGCGGATTGCCGACCAATCCTATCGGACCGGAAAGACCGAGCCGGGCCGCTTCTTCCGGGGGCCAATCCACGTAGCCAGCGACCACTTCGATAGGACCGATCTCCCGCAGATCCGCGACCCAGCGCAGCGCGGCGTCCGAGCAGGCACCGAAATCCGTGCCGACAAAAACCTTCAAAGAACGCGCGCCGCTCGCCCACGCCTCGAAAGGCGCGGCATCGCGCACGACGAGCGTCGGCACCGGCGAAGCCTCCGCCACACGCTCTGCCACACTGCCTAGCAGCCAACGCACGGGACCCCGCCGCCCGTTCGATGAAACAACTAACAGGCGGGCCTGCCGCTGCTCCACAAGCTCGACTAGCACTTCATCCGCGTCGCCTTCAATTACTTCTGCGGCCAATTCGGCTCCGGCGTCGCGCAAGCGTTGAGTCTCGGCACGCAAGTGATCATGCGTGAGCGGCGAAGCGGGGATTACAGAGGCATGCACGAGCACCAAGCGCGCGTTTAATCGTGTGGCCAGGGCAGTGGCGACATTGGCGGCCCGCTGGGAGTTCTCGGAGAGGTCAGTGCCACAAATGATTGGTTTGGAAGTTGTATTTATCATCGTCTGTTTTTTATGGTTTAAATCGTTTAAATCGAAAGAATCGGTCTGCGAGCATCGCCGTGAGGCCTTCGTTTATTCTTGGTTCGCCCTCCGCAATTTCATCCATGCGGCGCACCCACGAGGCACCTCAGTCGCCGCCCGCGACACCGTCGGCAATGCCAATGGTTTTGCCAGTCTATGCCACTATGCCACGGGCATCGATGACGGGAGGACAAAACTCAGCGTAAGGATCGTGGATCTATGATCGTGCATCTTAGTTTTATTTGCATGGTGCATGGCTTTGGTATTTTTAGTGATCCCCACCTTAGGCCGAGGGGAACGGCGTTACTATGGGGTGTAACCCTACGTTGTTTTGGTCATTCCAATTCGCCTTCAAAAGTGTGCAGCGACGGTGGCGTAACGAATGCACGTTGCCTCCGTCCACCCCGTTGGGGCGGGTTTCATTTTCTGGCCGGTTCCCAGGGTTGCGCTCGTGTCTCGCTTCACCCTGGGCTTTCACCGTCGAAATCGTGCCGCAGTTCGGCGGGCAACTGGGTGCAGCACTTCCTGCAACAGTCAGGCACTCAGCACACTACTGACTGGACCGCCGCCGATACCGAAGCCGCCGCCAACGGCTGGGCCGCCAGGGGGGGGCTAGTGATGTAACGGAACATAGCCGTCCCGGCTGTGCTGGCCAGCGGGCGTCCCGCATGCGAATATCCGTCCGCACAAATGGACCAATGGGAATACCGCAGGCAGGATGCCCGCGGGCCAGCACCGGCGAGCCGCCCGTGTTCCGTTCTACTGGCGCCCCATGCGTCGGCTTCCCGCCTGCAAATATCCGTCCGCACGAATGGACCAATGGGAATACCGCAGGCAGGATGCCCGCGGGCCAGCACCGGCGAGACGCCCGTGTTCCGTTCCAGCTCGCGCACGGTGCGTGATTTTCCATCAATCTCGCGGTTTTTTTGAGTGTTTGATTCCGGCATTGGAGGAGTGGGAAAAGCTTGTTCTGAATTAGTGGTTGGATGGTTGGCGTTTGAAGGGGGGCTGAGAAGGAAGTCGGGCACCTTTAGTCGGCTAATTCACGCAGTCTGCCGTCGATACAGACAGGGATGGGATGAGCGATGAATACGAAGCGGCAAATGGCCTCAACCTCTCCAACCCTGGTGACCGGGACGATGATAGCGACCACGACGGGCAGACTGGTCCGACCTAGGCGGCATAGTGAATGCCGCAGCCGGCCCGGCCACCACCACCACGGCATCACTACCCGCGGCGCCCCTCACTGGAGCAGGATTTGTCCGCATCAAACTCATCCCCTGAACCTGTGCCCGGTGATGAATGGATTCTTCCGGCGCAGATCGGGACAGATGAGCCTATTTTAAGCTGCTTGTCCCTAGCATGCGGTTTTGGACTCCGGACACTGGATACGTCCCTGCGGTGGCTTTGCGGTGGCAAAGCCTGATGCGGGGGGAGATAGATTCTGAGCCATGACCAGTGACCTGCCAACTTTCGAAGAACTTGCTGACTTCTTTCCTCAATATCATTTTGAGGAAATCATAGCGCAGGGCGGCATGGGGGCGGTTTACCGTGCAGAGCAGATCAGCCTGGGCAGGCCGGTGGCTGTGAAGATACTGCCGCGCAGTCTGAGCACGGATGGTGCCTACCGTGAGCAGTTCAAAGCGGAGGCCCGGCTCATGGGACAGCTTTCCAGTCAGAACATCGTCAAGATCCATGACTTCGGCGAGTCCGGCGGGTGGCTCTTCATTGTGATGGAACTCCTGGAGGGCACTAACCTTTTTCAGCGCATGAATCAGGAACCGCTGAAGCAGCCTGAGATCATCCGGGTGATGTGTCAGGTCTGTGATGCCCTGACCGCTGCTCATGCCAAAGGAATCATCCACCGGGATGTGAAGCCGGAGAACATTTTCATCGAGCCGGGGTTGCAGGCCAAGCTGGGGGATTTCGGCATCGCCCGCATGAGGAATGCCAGTGTGGATACGGCCCCCCTGGCGGCAAGCTCTGGGGTGCGGCTGGGCACGCCCGAGTATGCGGCTCCAGAGCTGTTTGACTTCAACAGGCACATTGATCACCGGGCGGATATATTTTCGCTGGGCGTGGTGCTATATGAACTGCTGACCGGAGCACGTCCGGCCGGGAGCTACTTGCATCCCTCCCAGCGCAAGCAGGGTCTTGACCGGCGGTTTGATCACATAGTGCAAATGGCTATGCAGCAAGCCTTGGAGGACCGGTATGCATCCGCAGAGGAAATGAAGCGTGACCTGCTAAAGATCGTGCAGTCAGCTCCGCCAGCAAACAAGCCTGCGGCAAGCCGGACGCCCACAGTGGCAGGCCCGCAGGCCCGGCCTGCCCCTGTTGTGGCTCCGGTTTCCACTGCTGCCAGGGTCGCCGCCACAGTCCCGGCAAAATCAAGTAACAGCAGGCAGCGGGGGATCATGATGGGCGGCATCGGGGCGGCTGCGGCGGCGGGGTTGATATACGCATTTCTAAACAGCGGAAAGAAGACGCCTGAGAAGGAGCCGCTCAACGAGCCGAATAAAGAGCCGCTTCAGGCAGCGACTCAAGAGGAAGCCGACCCTCCGCAAAATCCGTTCCCGGTCGAGCCTGAAAAAAGCAAGCCACCAAGTCCAAAGCGGGTGCCCGGTCCTCCCGCAGAGAAGTTCCTCTGGGGTGGTCATACCTATCAGTTTATTCCCACACTCAAGCAATGGGAAGGTGCCAGGGCCGAGGCCGTGGAACAAGGTGGCTACCTAGCAGTGATTTCCACTAGGGATGAGCATGATGCGCTGCGGCCTTACATCCTGAAAAATCTCAAGGAAATCGGAGATCTTTGCTGGCTGGGGGCCAGTGATGAAGCG
>JAYVJI010000045.1:0-6549 GCA_043769435.1 Verrucomicrobiota bacterium | reverse complement strand
TGAATGCGGCAGCGGCGGGGGCATTGCGCCGGAGAATTTCTGTGCCATTCAGATACAGCACGAAGCCATCGTCATAACGGGTCCGCAAAAGGATCTGCTCGTATTCTGCTACCGGCCGGGGCAGTGAAAAGGGGATGCGGAGATAGCCTCCAGGGTTAGTGTTATAGAGAGTGGCAGCGACATTGGACTTCACGTAAGGAAGCACCCCGGAAAGGGCCAGAGGAGAGGCTCCTGTAGAAAGCGTTAGGACCTGCGCTGCGGTCAGGGCGGTGTTGAAGATTCCTAGATCATCCATTTCCCCGGTAAAATACTGGCTGGCAGCGTCATTGGAAAATCCCATGTGAACCCGCTTTTGCCAGTTGAAATCAGAGGCGGCCTTACTCCCCGATGCGACGAGGGCTCCATCAACATAAATCTTTTGCCCGCTCTGGGTGGCGCCCAGCACATGGGCCACATGATGCCACTGCCCATTGGCGTAGGCCTTGCCTGTGGAGGCTATGACCTCTGTATTCCATGTCCTTGCTCCTATATTGCCACCGGTCAGGTAGAGGTGCCGGTCATGACCACCTACTCCCAGAGGTCCATCCACTACGGAAAACAAGCCTGCGCCGGAGTTCGTGGTTTTGAACCAGAAGCTCACCGTGTAGCTCGTTTCCGAAACATCCATCACCGCATCAATATAATCATTGTCGGCGGAACTCAGCCCGAGAGATTTACCAGAGCCGATGAGGGATGGAGTGTTGTTGGAATAAGCAACCCCGAAGAGGGAGGCAGCCAGTCCCCCCACGAAATCAATCGGGGTATCATCAAAGTTCCAGTATGCCTGTGGAGCAGGCCCGCCGGCAGTTTGCTGGAAGCCTACAGCAGCAGAAACAGCAGTCCATCCAGCATCTGCGAAAGCTGGGGCGGTCCATGTATTGGCCAGGGTCCCGCTGGTGGGCACCAGCCACCTGGCCGGGGAGAGCGGGGAAATGAGAACATCATCATTGAGCTGTCTGGCGATACCGTAGGAGACGTCTTCGCGCTGCGGGGGATAGGGCGCGAACTGACTGGCAACAGTCACGCCGTCCGGCTTTGTGAGGGCAAGAAATTCACCGCTGCTGGAGAGGGAAAAATCCGTATGCAGTTCAGTGCCGGGTGTGGCTCTGTTTTTGAGTGAGCAGAAAACAACCATCCGCGCGCCGGAGGCAAGGTTCACTGCCGGTATCCGCCACTTATCCAGATCTGCGGGATCATCTGTCAGAAACCAGCCATCAAGATTGACGGAAGCAGCGGACACATTTTCCAGTTCAAGCCAGTCGGAGGTCGCACCATCAGCGTCCGTCAGGCCCGAGGCGTTCTCTGCGAGGAACTCCGATATCCGCACCTGGGCACCGCTGCTGGCATGTGTGCCCAAAAGCAATCCTGCAATCAAAAGGGATGTTCGCATAATGACATTGGCTGAGGTGAAGACTGGTGGCTCCCTCGCCTGCCGAGTCAAATGTGCAATGCCATTCCCGAATTCAAACGCCCCTGCTGCCCGACGGCCCGGAGCGGTACAGCAGCGTCAAAACGGCCACACAAGGGGGATCAGGAGGCAACTGATGATCCAGCAGATGAGGTTTAACGGGATACCGACCCGGAGGAAATCCCGGAACTTGTAGCCACCTGGGCCGTAGACCATCATGTGGGTCTGGTAGCCCATGGGCAGGGCAAAGGCGGTGGAGGCCGCGATGGTCACCGCCATGATGAATGGCCATGGATCCACATGGAGGCCGTGCGCTAGCTTGACGACGATGGGGACCATCATCACGGCGGTAGCGTTGTTGGAAAGCACTTCTGTCAGCAGCAAAGTCATCAAAAAAATCACCCAGAGCAGGACCAGCGGCAGGCGGGCCGCAGGGATGAGATCCCCGGCGAGACGCACGATGCTGTCAGCCAGCCATTGCGCAGTGCCGGTGTTTTGCATAGCCATGCCGAGGCCGAGCAGGCCATAGAGCATCAGCATGACCTGCCAGTCGATGCTGGCGTAGGCCTCACGGGGCGTCAGCACTTTCAGCCACAGCAAGACCAGGGCTCCGACCAGGGCGCAGTAGTGGATGGGGATTTCCGGCACCCAGCTCACGACGCCGTGAAGTAAATCCGTGAGGGTAGCCACGAGGACCACGCCGAAGAGGGTCGCCCATGAAAGTATGATATGGCCTTTGGGCCTAGCGGCGGCATTCTTTTGAGGGTTACCGGATTCATCTGTTAGAATAAAATCCCGGGTGGCCTCCAGAGCCTCTAGATTGTTCCTAGGAGTGATCACCAGCAGGGTATCACCGGTTTCGAGCGGCAGCTCTGCGATTCTGTCCGTGATGTTGACTCCGTTGCGGTGTACCGCCAGGACCACGCCATTGTAGTTTTGCCTGAAGTCTGAGGATGCTAGGGTGACGCCGTGGAGAGCGGATTCATCACGGATAACAAGTTCCGTCACGATGCCGTCGATCTTCGAGAGCAGTTCCGCCCCAAGCGTGGTGAGGATCTCATCAGGGCTGGAAGCTGGTCCCTTTTGCCGGTGGATGGCAATGAGGAAGCGGTCATTCTTTTCCACAGTAATTTGGCTCACCGGCAGCATGAGCCGGGCCCCATTCCTCCGGACCTCGATAACATGAATACCGGAGGCGCGATCTGAAAGGGCTGTGTCCACCAGTGGCTTGCCGATCAGGCTGGAGGAAGCCTGAATGAGCACATGGTAGAGGGGAGTAGTCCGCAGATCTATTTCCAGACTGCCCGTAATGGAGGAGCGGTCAGGGATGAGCCGCGGACCAAAAATGGTCAGATAAGCCACGCCCGCAATCGCCAGCGGGACGCCAACCGGAGACAGCTCAAACATGCCCATGGTGCGCTCCCCGAGATCACGCAGGGCACCATTGACCAAGATGTTAGTGGAGGTGCCTATCAGGGTGCAGCAGCCGCCGAGGA
Source organism: Verrucomicrobiota bacterium (assembly GCA_043769435.1). Classification (GTDB taxonomy): domain Bacteria; phylum Verrucomicrobiota; class Verrucomicrobiia; order Verrucomicrobiales; family V1-33; genus JAYVJI01. The sequence continues at coordinate 3,606 of JAYVJI010000045.1, read as the reverse complement.
TCGAGCAGTAGGACAACGGCATGAGCAGCTTCGACGCGGAGATATTCTTGGACCGGGCGAAGCCAAGGGTGACTGGCAACATGATGGCCACGATGGCAGTGTTGTTCATCCACGCACTGAAGAACACGGTGAGCAGGGAAAAAGAAAAAACCGCCGTGCGTATGTTGCCGGAGAGGCGGTTGCGCAGCAGACGTCCTATGTGATCCACAGCGCCGGAACGCTCCAGAGCCCCTCCGATAACGAAGAGGGCGGCGATAGTGATGGGTGCTTCATTCCGGAAAACATCCGTCATTTTCCGGGCATCCACCAGGCCCAGTGCCACTACCAAGCACAGAATGCTGAGAGCGATAACGTCAGGTGAGGCCCACTCGCGGATGAACGCGATGAGGGTCAGCAGGATCACTGCGAGAGTCAGAATAACAGGAAGTTCCGGCATAGCTGGCTAGTTCTTTTTGTTCACTGAGGATAAGTCTGCGACGAGGCCAGCGAGAAACCCGTCCCCGGGGTCCGCATGGCACGGGCGGGCGGGCGCTTTCTTCACGCTGCCGGATTTTGCTGGTTTGACTGCCGGCAAAATCATGGCCGGCAACCCATCGCGCTCCAATTTCCGCATGGTCACTGAGACCACGTCACCAAGGCTGTAGCGGTCTAGGATGTTGGCGATCGCATTCCGCACATCTATCATCAGCATGCGCAGGCCACAGTGGATTTCATCCGGGCAGGTGCAGGGCTCGTAGGCCGTCTCACTGGCACACCCTATAGGGGCCAGCTTGCCATCAAGAAAGCGGATCAATTCACCCATCTTGATCTGATCCGGATCACACAACAGGCGGGCTCCGCCGGCTTTGCCCCTGATTCCTTCCACGTATCCTTCGAGCTTCAAGCTGGCAAGGATGTTTTCGAGGAACTTGGCTGGAATCCGCTCGCTCTGAGCCAGCCGGGATACAGAAATGACCGGCACCTCCATCCGTTGGGCCACACCCAGACGGATCATAGTGCGCAGCCCGTATTCCCCGCGTTTTGTTAGTCTCATGGAGCTACAGTTTCCAGTAATCTATACTTGGCAAGTAGGAAATGAACCCAATTGCCTGCCTACCCTTCAACAGGCGCATCCGAAGGGGCAAAATTTTTCCCGGAAAGCATCGGGAGCTGGCTGTTTGGCCGCTTTAGGGACCCGGCCAGAATTGGATATGTATTTTTGGCCGCGTCCCTTATGGCCAGCCAGCCGGCATCAGCGCGCCCTGTAGGGAATATAATAGGGCTGAGCGGGGGCTGGCGCGATCTTGCCTCTGATCCAGTTTGTCGCCTTAGATAATCCATCCCGGACGTTGGTGCCAACCTTGCTGACCGTCTCGCCCGCTACATTTCTCGTCCGGTAGAATGGGCTGGCCGTTGGCGCGGCTTGTTGCGCGGTGGTCTGAGGACGCGTCGGCGTGAACCATGCGGTCCGCAGGATCCTGCCGGACTTCCCGCCGATGCTCACCTCGCCCACCTTTTGGCCAGCACTGTTTTTAAGTGTCAGGAACCATGCCGGGGTATTGCTGAGTTCCAGCGCCCGCAGCTGGTAGCTGGCGGAGTCAAACCCGATCCGCGCAGCCTTCGCCGCCGCCTCTGCTCGGGTAAATGCAGCCGACGAGTCGATGGTCAAATCCCCCAGATTTATGGACGGCCCCCGTAGCCTGACTGCGCTGGCCGCAGGCACTGGCCCGTCCGTCACGATGTTTCCGCCCTGCACGTAATACTCCCTCAGCGTCTGACCCTGCATCGTGACAATACGCCAGACCTTTGGCTGATCCATCCCCTGCTCACCGAAAACCTGCACGATCCTTGTCAGGCTCCCCGCGCCGCGCTCACGGCCAACCGTGCGGATGGCCTCTCTAGCCGGAGAAAAGCCCGCCAGCACTGGGCTAAAGCTCAGGCAATATAGTATCAGAACGCGAATTTTCATTTTGTTAATAAATGTTGATTATTATTGTATATCAACTTATTCATGAATGCAAGTCTGTCTTTTCTCGATCAGCCTGAGCCCTCCGAGCCTTGATGTGCCAGCAGGAAAAAGTGTGATATTCCCCCAGGAATCCTGTGACTGAAGCGTTACAGATAGCAACTTGCCACATGTCCGAATCCAAAGCGATCACTTCCAGCCAACTCGTCAGCTACGCGGTGGCGGAGTATGAGCGCCAGTTGACCGGCTACGCTGCTGGGATCACGCATGATCTGGAAACGGCGCGGGATGTAGTCCAAGATACTTTTTTGAAACTCTACCTGCAACCGGACCCGTCGCTGATAGCCGGCCCCGGCTTGAAGGCGTGGCTGTTCACCGTTTGCCGGAACCGGGCGCTGGACTGGCTGCGCCGGAACCGGCGGCTGGTGAGCATGGAGCTGGAGACAGTGCCGGAGCCAGCCGCCACAGAGCCAGGCCCCGGGGAGGCCGCCGCCGACCATGAAGAAACCAGCGAAATCCTGCGATTCTTCAGCCGCTTGCCGGCAAATCAGGCGGAATGCCTGCGCCTCAAGTTCCAGCACGATCTCAGCTACCGGGAGATCAGTGCCGCTACCGGACTCAGCGTCACCAATGTCGGCTATCTCATCCACGCCGGATTGAAAAGGCTCCGGCAGCTCCTCAGCCATGAATTTCCTCAAAGTGACTCCGCTCCGGCCCCCGGCTGCTGCGTCACTGCCTGAAATACAACCCCTCCCTCAACCCTATCCAGACACCCGTAACTCTATGAGCCATTCCATCGACCACCCTGACTTCACAGCCCTCGCGATCGGCGAGAGCATCGGGAGCGCCCCAGCCCAGGCACTGACTGACACCCTGCGTGGCAGCGTGGCCGCACGCCACGAGGCGGACAGCATCCATACCACTGCGGAAAACCTGCGGGCCGCACTTCAGCGCCAGACCCACCCGGGCCTTGATGAATCCCGGCGAAATCTCGTTTTGAATGTCACCCGCAGCGAGGCCATTGAGCGTCTGGGAACAGATGATAAAGAGGATTCCGGGATAGGGAAAACCGTGCCCATGCGCGAGCAGGCGTCCCCTTCCCCATTCCGAATCTGGGCCGGGGTCGCCGCAGCGGTAGCCGTGACCGTGACGATCCTCAAACTGATCCCAGCCGGAGGGCCTACAAAGCCCATGGCAACGCCAGATGAACTCACCGACGCTGTGCGCTTGTTCCCTTCCCCTCCGCAGCCCCTGCCCCACCGGGCACAGCCTCCGCAGCAAATCATACCGGCCATCAATCCTCAGAAAGAACAATTAGTAGAAATTCCCGCCCCCCCCCCGCCGCCGGTCCTGCCTTCCATTCCACGGATCGAGATACCGGTGCAGGTGGTGAAGATCCCTGCCCCGGCCCCTCAGCCCGGAGTAGATCCGTCTCAAGTGCGGACACCGGCGTCGAGGCATTTGCCTAAGGAAAAGGACAAAGGAAACTACGCGTCGCCGCCCCCGCCGTCTACGCCCAAATAGAGGTGAGGGACCCGGCCAGAAATAAACGACCCATACGACCAAATGCGCAGGACCAACACGACCAAATGCGCAGGATTGTTTCTGGACTACGAGGCACGGTGAACCGGAGCGCAGTGGAGATAGCCGCCACTTTTCTA
>JAYVJI010000044.1:0-1507 GCA_043769435.1 Verrucomicrobiota bacterium | reverse complement strand
AACTACACCCGCGCCCACCTCCGCGAAAACGCAGCCCGGATGACCCGGGCGCTCGAAGCCCGCTATGTGTTAGTCAAGTAACCTACACCACACGTTATTCGTATCATCAGAGCCTCATGCCTCTCCGACCGGGGCATGAGGTTTCTTTTTCCCACATGCCAGAAGGGCAAGAAGGGCAACGCGGTGCCGCAGGCGCAGGTAGGTTAAATAAATAGTAGCAGGGTCAGTCTACTGTCTCCACGGATGCGTCCTCCCCATCGCTGGCCACGGGCGCTGCATAAGTCGAAAGCGGGCGCACCAGATTCGATGGCAACGGGCGTTTCCGTTCAAAGATATTCTTCCCCAGCATCGCGGATGTCTGATAGGATGTGAACATCATTTCGAGTTTCGCATCAATGTTATCAACGTGGTGGAGGAGGATGGCCTCAGGCGTCCGCGGCAGGACAGGTGACCCGAAGGCGTACTCGCCATGGTGCGAGCCTATCAAATGCAACAAGTGCAGCCGCACATCATCCGACCCCGGCTCCATGGTTAGCCAAGCCCCCGCTTCCGGCAGATCCGTGATCCGGCGCCAGAGCCGGTTTACGAGTTCTATGCCCATGGTGATGTGGCCCAGCAATTCGCCGTGCTCACTGTAGGGCATACTGAAACCTTCCGGAGCGTAGCAGTTTTCCCAAAGCTTGCCGCAGTCATGAAAGAGGACTCCGGTGACCACCAGGTCTGCATTGATCTGCGGGTAGACACTGCACACCGCGAGGGCTGTGCGCATCATTTGAGCGACATGCTCGACGAGGCCGCCGCGGCGTGCGTGGTGATACTCCCGGGCGGCTCCGGTCCTGCGGAATCGTTCGCCGTATTCCGTTAGAAAAAGTAATGCCAGGCATTGCAGCCGCGGATCCCGGATACCGGCCACGGCCTCAGTGATGAAGGCGAAATCAGCAGCCTGCTTCTCCCGGAGGTCCGGCGGGCCGCAGAGCAGCGTGCTTTTTTCCTCAGCTGTCAGCACCCGGCACGTCCAGTTTTTCGCATCCAGTCCATACTGGCCGCTCGTCCATTCCCCGGTCACGGCCACAAAGTTTCGCCCCGCTGCAGTCGTGCGTAATTCCGCCCATGCGGGATGGTCGCTCCAGACGCGCAGCGTCAGGTTGTCGCCGCCGTCCGCCAGCTTAAGTTCCAAAAACTCGCCGCCGTTGCGGGTGGGCTTGATTACCGCGGACTCCACCTGCGCCTGGATTTCCGCCTGCACGGGTGCCTGGGCCGCCGCTGATTTCAATTCGCGGATCGGCAGGGTCATGACTCTTCCGTCCCCCGGCCATTCAGGGTCAAATACCTCTGCCACGTATGCGCGACCCCGTCAGTGATGCTGCGCTCGAGCCATTGAAACAGCGATTCGAACTCCCGGTTATTGTGCCGCACCTGCTCGATGAGCCGCCACTCCATCCGGCGCGGGCGGGCCGTGGAAAGCCGCTGACGGCGCAGCATCCCCTGCACTGCCTCAAACTCCCGC
>JAYVJI010000043.1:0-6017 GCA_043769435.1 Verrucomicrobiota bacterium | reverse complement strand
TCACTTCGTTGCCGAACGGTTCCGTTAGCGGAAAATTACGCGTGGTTGTCCAGCCGGTAGTTCCGGGATCCAATCGGTCAACCTTCACGATGTATCCGCCGGTGAGATCCGGGCCAGTGAGATCGTTCTTGTCGAGTCGCTCAATATCTATCCGCTCGGACCCGCGTTCCGGCTTTTCCATCAAGGCATAGACACCCAAATAGTCGCTAGGATAGTCCACCACACCATCATTGGTATTTGCAAAGACCTCTACGAAGCGGGAATGGGGCGCCCAGCGGCCCATGCGATTGCTCATCTCATACATCAGTGGATTACGGATCATCCCGCGGTCGTAATCATAGTTACTTTGCAAAACCCAGTCCGCTTCCGCTGGCATCCCTAACGGGGCCACTGCACTGTCCTCATTGGCTTCGTCCCATGCTTCGAGGTTCAGCGAATACTTTGGCCAGCCCGCAGAGGATGAGCCCCGCACGACCATGCGTCCGCGGGTGGCGATGACCGGAACATTCGTCAGCGCCGTGCGATTCGCGGTAGCGGCATCTGGTGTGAATACCGTCCAGAACATGGGTTGATCAGTGTTAGGCTTGCCGGCGCTGAAATCATCCACCAGCACTACAGGAAGATTGGAGGTAAACGCCGCCGCAGCCGTGCCCAGTTTCACATAGGTTTCGGAGCGCGTCAGGCCGGGGGCGAATCCTCCGCTCGCTTCAATGGCACGGGCGCGGATCATCGTCGTGGTGGACAGCGTGAGCGGTGAGCTATAGAGCAGGGATGCTGCGGTCGGCACGGAGCGATCAGTGGTATAATAAATCGCCGCTGTCGGAGAAGCTGTCGTCAGGGTAAGGGACACACCAGCCGTAAAAGTCTTTGAGGGAATACTGAACACGACATTGCCTGCTGGTGCCCCGGCGGTAGTCGTGTTAGCCGCGTCTGGCGTAGGGATTTGGAACGGCGCATACACGCCGCCGGAACCCGGCGGCTTCAGCCCATAAGACCAGTATTCAGGTACCGCCGGGAACACCGGCCAGCCTTTCACAAGGGTGGTGGCATTAGGTTCCACTAACGCAAGATATTCTCCAACCCCATCAAGTTTGAAATTTGTATGCAATTCCTGCCCACTCACCGCGCGGTTTTTGTTTGATGCGAACACCACGAGGAACCCGTTCCCCGGGATGATGGTGGGCGTGGGGAAACGCCATTTATTCAGGCGGCTGGCATTGTCCGTCAGGTAATAACCACCGATGTCCACCGCGCTCCCAGCGGGATTTTGCACCTCAATCCAGTCCTGAGGGGTGCCATCCGCATCGCAGTAAGGATGCGGGTCATCATTGTCGGTGCCCGCCACAAACTCATTGAGATACACCACCACGGGAGTGAACGCCGTGGTCGTGAAGGTGGCGGCAGCGGCTGACCAGGCGATCCCGGCGGCATTGGTGGCCCTCACGCGAAAATTCCACGCCGTAGTGGCTGTGAGATTCGTCACTAACGCACTGAAGGAGGCTGACTGCAGTCCCGCTTCCGACGAAAATGCCCACGAGCCTGGCACCGTGCCGCCGTCCGTGGGACCATAGAAGAAGCTGACCGTGGTGGGGGCATTCCCCGTGCTCGTCAGGCGACCATTGAGATTTGCCGAGAAGGCATTGACCTGCGTGGCGGGTAGGATTTCCACCTCTGGCAGGGCCGCCACCGGGGTCACAAAGGACGCTGTGGTAGGAGCCCACCCACTACCGCCCTCGTTCACCCCGAAGCAGCGGAAATAGTAATTTGTGCCAGGCGACAAGCCTCCCAGCATCGTGCTAGCGCTGGCGCTGACTCCCCCCAGCGAAGCTCCGTGTAACCATGCGCCTGCAGTAGTACCACCATCCGTCGGGCCATAGTAGAGCGTGACCACGGGAGCCTTACCGCCGGTGCTGGTGACGGTGACCCCAGCACGGGCTGTGGCGATGCTGAGTTCAGAAGCCGCCATGTTCACCAACACAGGCGCAGCCACTGGCGTGGAGAAATCCAGGGAGGCAGGCGCCCAGGCACTGCCGGCGGTGTTCTGTGCGAAGCTCGTAAAATAATATCGTTTGAAGGGCAACAACCCTGACAAGTTAGTGCTGAATGTTGCTGTTTGCGGTCCCAGAGCCACAGACTGCTCCCAAGCCGCCGCCGTCGTGCCGCCGTCAACCAGGCCATAGTACAGCGTCACATTTGGCGTCGCGCTCCCAACCCGGGTGATCTGCCCTCCTACGGTGGCGGTCATCGTCGTGATGCTGGTAGCTGCGGTATTCGCTAGGGCAGGCGTGTTCAGATTCAATTCCTTGTAAAAAATGATTTCCTGCATTCCAGAATTGTTAGTCGCGCTCGCCGTGGCGGTCGCATCCAGCCTCACGTAGCGGGCATTGATTACAGAGAAGACCTGGCTGTAGCCCCAGGTCGTGGACCCGCTGGTGAATGCCAGCGTCGTGTCACCGGCGTCACCAAACGTGGTATCATTGGAGAAAATGAGATTAAACGCCGTCGTCCGGTCCACGGCAGGAATGCGATCGAAAAAATCGAACCCGCTAACTGGCACGATTCTTCCAAAATCCAGATCCAAATACATCCCTGCACCTAGCGAGAGACATGCATATTCCAATCCCGGCCCCCTCCCGGCATCCCCATTTATGGCGTTCGCTGCCGCATAGCTGGCGTTGAATGGCGTTGCGGAACCTATAACTGTCACCGGGGCGGCCGCCTTGCCCGCGGTCATGTTGAGAAACCGCATCTCAAACGCCCCCAGATTCTGCGAGGACCCGGTGGAAGTAGCTGCTTCCCAGCGCACATACCGTGCCGTGGTGGCGGTGAAACTCTTAATCAACCCCTGCGCATTGGAGCCGGCAGGAGTCAGCGTGATGACAGTATCCGCCGCCGAGAATGTGGCATCGGTGCTGAAGATCAGCCGGCTGGACCCTATGATATCCGCCGTGTTTGCCCGTGCCACCATGATAAAGCGATCCACCGTTACCGCTGCTCCAAAATCAAATTCCAGCCACGTTCCCAGCGAGGTCGAGAACGCCGCGCCCGCCCCTTTGCCCTGCGACGCATACTCATTCACCGTGCTGTCAAAGACATTGGCTGCGGGAAAGGAGGCACTAAACGCCGTCGCAGAATTTGTAATCGTCGGATTCGGAATCACTGCTGCAACCGCCGCAGTTATGCTCCAATGCGCTGCGAGGCATTGGGCTAAAAGTAAATTTTTCATCAGGTGATGGTTCTTTAAATTTGAGAGGGGAAAGATTACTTAGGGCAGCTTAGAAGCATCCATCTAAACTATCCAGATAAATAAATGGCGAATTCTTTTTAAGGGTCTGAAAATTCTAGGCCGAAAGCGATTTTGGCGAGGTATCGTGGAGGCCCGAATTCATGTCGCCGATACTCGCCGTTGCTTTTCCAAAAGCGTTGGTTTAAGATTTTCGATTCTAGCCCTGATTTGCTCAATTATTGCAGTCATGCGAATACTTCACACAACCTTACAAAAAGCCAACTTGTTTTGTAATGAGCCCTAACAGCGAAGCCCGTCCACCGCGCCGGGAGCGCTACCAGGGGAAAAACCCGCGCCGCTTTACTCAGAAGTATAAGGAACACCGCCGCGATCCCGACACCCTTTCAAAGGTCGCTGCTGCCGGCAAGACACCCGCCGGCACTCACCGCCCCATCATGCCGGATGAAGTCCTGGAGGCGCTCGCCATCCAGCCCGGGGAGACGGTGCTCGACGGCACCCTCGGCTTTGGCGGCCATACGGAGCTGTTGCTCAAAGCCTCATGCCCGGGAGGGCGCGTCATCGGCCTTGATGTGGACCCCATTCAGCTCCCGCTCACTGCCCACCGGCTCCGCAGCCTCGGCTGGGCAGAGCCGCAGTTCACCGCAGTTGCCAGCAACTTCGCCGGGGCTGCCAGCGTCCTGGCCGCTCACGGTTGCGCTACCGGGGCAGATGCCCTCTTCCTTGACCTCGGGGTCAGTTCCATGCAGATTGATGATCCAGCGCGCGGCTTTTCCTGGAAGCAGGACGGGCCGGTGGATATGCGCCTGAATCCCACCCGCGGCCTCAGCGCTGGAGCATTCCTCCTCCAGACTTCAGTGGAAAAGCTCGCCCGCATCTTGGACGAAAACGCAGATGAACCCCTCGCCGTGCCCCTGGCTCAACTCCTGGCCGGCCGGGAATTCCTAACTACTCACGCGCTCGCTGCGGCTATCCGGGAGCGCGCCGCAGCGGCTCTCCGGCTGAGGCCTGGCGCTGAGGAGGAAGCGGAGCGCACCGTGCGCCGCGTCTTTCAGGCCCTGCGCATCGCAGTGAATGGGGAGTTCACCGCCCTCGACGCCATCCTCCGCGCCCTCCCTTCCTGTCTCAAGCCGGGCGGACGCGCGGCCATTCTCACCTTCCACAGCGGCGAGGACCGCCGCGTGAAGCATGCCTTCCGCAGTCTCGCCGCCACCGGCGCATGGGATCTCCATGAGGAACCGCAGCCCGCCCGCGCTAGGACCAAAGAACTTCGCGAAAATCCGCGCTCCTCCAGCGCCAAGCTCCGGTGGATCCAACGGGCAGAAGCCTAGGCTAGCCTAGCCTAGACTCGGCCAGAAATAAACCACCAATCGCTGCGCAGGATTCCCTGCGGCTGCCAAGCCCTCAGCAGCAGCGGATTTCCATGGCCGGCAGGGTCGCGGCGTCAGACCTCCGCGAGGGCCTCCGTGGAATCTCCGAAGCTGCCGGGGCGCACGCCGAATTTGTCCATCACCGAAAGGAACAGGCTGCACATTTTTCGGTTAGGCTTGCCCTGATAGTCGAGGATACGGCCCCCTTTGATCTGGCCTCCTGCCCCGCCAAGCATGACGACCGGCAGCTGCGAGGCATCGTGACTTCCTGTTAGCATAGAGGAGCAATAAATGATGACGCTGTTATCCAGCAGGGTGCGTCCGCCCTCCTGGATGGCATCCATTTTCCGCGCGATGCAGGCGAGCTGCTCGATGAAGAACTGGTTCACTTTCAGCCAGTCAGGCGTGTCGCTGTGGGAAAGCAGGTGATGGATCATGTAGTCCACGCCCAGATTTGGAAAGCGCAGCGAGCTGTGGTCGTTGTTCAGTTTGAGCGTGCTGAGGCGAGTGGTGTCGGTTTGAAATCCCAGCACCATAATGTCCGCCATGAGGCGCATGTGCTCGCCAATGTCCTGGGGGATGCCGTCGGCGGGGCGCTTCATGCCAGGCTTTTCCAGGGTGGGACGCCAACCCTGGAGTTCCCCTTTTTTACCGGCTTGCTCTAGGCGGCGCTCCACCTCGCGCACGGAGTCCAGGTATTCGTCCAGCTTCATTTGATCGTGGGCACTGACCTGACGGCGGAAGTCCTTCGCGTCTTCCAGCACGGCATCTAGGACGCTTTTATCGCCCTTCGCCGCGCCATCCTTGAAGAGCCGGTCAAAGGCTAGGGCGGGGTACAATTCCAGCGGGGTAGGCGTGGTCGGGGAGGTCCATGAAATGTGCGAGCTGTAGAGCATCGAATAGTTCTTGTGGACGGAGGGATTTGACTGCTCGCAGCCTAACACAAGGCTGGGGACTCTGGTGGAACGCCCGATGCGCTGGGCCAGGAGTTGATCAATGCTGGTGCCGGACCGGATCTCGCCGCCAGAGGCGAGCGGGGCACCGGACAGGAGATTGCCGGTCATTGAGCTGTGAATATTTCCCTTGAGGGCCTCTTCATTATAAAGGCCCCGGATGAATAACATTTTTTGCCGGAAGTCCTGCAAGGGCGCGAGCACCTGACCGAGTTCCATGCTGCTGCCTTCGCCTTTGGCCCACCATTCCTTTGAGTGGAAGCCATTGCCGGAAAAGATTACGCTGAGCCGCAGTGGCGCCTCGCTGGCGGGGCGGATGCCGGCAGGTGGCTCATCGCCCCAGACGGTGCGTGATTCCATCCACGGGAGGGCCATGGTGACGCCGAGTCCGCGCAGAAATTTGCGGCGCGCATATTGATGTGTCTTCATGTTGTGAGGGCGGGGGGGGGG
>JAYVJI010000042.1:0-6040 GCA_043769435.1 Verrucomicrobiota bacterium | reverse complement strand
CGCAACGCGCCGGATTCCTCGTCGGTGCGGAGGTAGGTGGTCGCGCCATTTACTTCTTCAATCTCCGCCGCAAAGGCACCGCCCGCGATCGCACCATAGAGCCGGGCACCGCTCGGAGCGTGCTGGCCTTCGTAACCACGCACGCCTGCAGCGAGGGTCGATTGGCGATCGTCGCCGAGCGTGATTTGAAAATCATCGGCGACGAGCCGACGCGGTCGGATGAGAAAATCCCGCACCACGCCATCCGCCGTGCGCACTAACAGCGGACGTCCCGAGTCCAGTGCGACTGCCAATGCTCGCGAGTCCGGCGTGAAACCATCGCTCTCCAGCCGCGCCCACGCCGCACCCTGCGCTGGTGGCTTCGGTGGTTTCGTCGGCACGGGGCGGTGTGCATCGCGCTCACTCGCCGAATGCAACGCGAAATCCGCCGCCGCGTTTCGTTCCAACGTCTGGAACGAACGATCGCCCCGCCAGAGAAAGCCACCAAGGACTCCCGCGAGAAGCAATGGGAAGAGAAGCACGAGCCACCGGAAGGAGCGAGGCGAGGAGGGTTTTATGAAAGAGGACATATTGACAGCGGGTTAATATACAGACAGGCTGCGGCCATGAAGATCGCTTTCTTTGACACCCATCGCTACGATCAGGAATCGTTTGATCGCCAGAACGCGGCCCACCGGCATGAGATTACTTATTTCCAAGAAAGGCTGAAGCCGGATACTGCGATGCTGGCGCGGGGGCATGAGGCGATATGTGTCTTTGTGAATGACCAAGTGAATGCAGCGGCACTGCACGAGTTGCAAGAGGCGGGAGTGGGCTTGGTGGCGCTGCGGTGCGCGGGGCTTAATAATGTGGACCTGCCCGTGGCCCGGGAGCTGGGTCTGCTGGTGGTGCGGGTGCCGGCGTACTCCCCATACGCCGTGGCGGAGCACGCTGTAGCCCTGATGTTGGGGCTCAACCGCCACCTCTGCCGGGCGAATAACCGGGTGCGCGATGGAAATTTTTCCCTGGAGGGGCTGGTGGGTTTTGACATGAATGGGAAGACCGTGGGACTGGTGGGGACTGGAAAGATCGGCGCTGTCGTCGCGCGGATTATGGCGGGGTTTGGCTGCCGGGTGCTGGCTTGTGATCTGCATGAAGATGCGGCACTGGTGGCGGCTACTGGTCTGCGCTATGCGGCTATGGAGGAGGTCATCCGGGAGTCGGACATTCTCTCGCTGCACGTACCCCTAACACCGGAGACGAAGCATGTGATCAATGCGGATGCGCTGGGCCGGATGAAGCCTGGCGTGATGCTTATCAATACCAGCCGGGGTGCGCTGGTGGACACGCGGGCGCTGCTCCAATCGCTAAAGCAGGGCCACATCGGCGCGGCGGGGCTGGACGTGTATGAAGAGGAGGGCGGTGTGTTCTTCAAAGATCTCTCCGGAGAAGTCCTCCAGGATGACGTGCTGGCGCGGCTGTTGACATTTCCCAATGTCCTCATCACTTCCCACCAAGCATTTCTCACCAAAGAGGCGCTCAAAAACATAGCCGACACCACGCTGGAGAGTATCGCCGCATGGGGAAAAGGCACGCCACTGGCGCATCTGGCAGGCTGAGGTGCCGGGGGGAATTGGTAGTGTTGTGGTGAATTTCTTTCAAGGGGAGTAAGGGAGCGTAAATGTCCTATTTGAGGGCACCAGCAATACCCAATTAATCTGGAATCGGTGTCACTTGTTGGCTTTATCCGGGGCTGGCCCTTCGGCTTCGTCGATTTGTTTTTTTAGTTTTTCGATGTCTTTTTTCATTTCCTCGATGGCTGTTTCAGCCGCTTTACGCTGTTCCCGGAGAGCGTCGACATCCGGATGATAAAGGTGCCCCTCTCCGACGGTGGAGATGAGTTGCTTCATGTCTCGGGAGGGAATGGCGTAACATTCGATGCGGCCGCTGCGGGCGATATTCATCCCTACGACCCTTCCGCGCAGGTCCACCATGGGACCGCCTATCTGATGGGGTTCCAGCACGGCATCATGAGAGAAGGCATCTGGGTAACCTGTGCGGTTATTGCTTACGGGGCCCGCCATGGTGTTGCGGGGATCATCTGCTAGACCGCCTAGGCCGCTGGGCCGGACACCGAGGGTGACCTTCATGTCTTTCTCCTCTGAGGCACGCATGATTTTGAAGACGACTGTTTGATAGGGTTTGCAGGCGGCGATGCTCTCGATGCACTCGGTGACGGTGGTCACGACTTTCCCGTCGACGGCTTTGATGACGTCATCTGAGACCATGCCCGCCCTGCTGCCGGGAGTTCCGGCCCGTACGTTGAGGATGCGGATGCCGCCTTCTTTGGCAGGCTCCAGTTCTACCCCGAGAAAACCCTTTTGTGAGTCGTCCATGCTGCGCGGTCTCACGCTCATGACTCCTAGGGCCATAGGTTCAGCGCCATGCTGGGTGGCAGCCAGGAAGCTACCCGGCGATGGTGGCTCGCTGTCATCCCATTCGATGGTGGGCAGGCCTTTGGCTTCTACTTTTAATAGTCCCAGATCAAACCTGCGGTGACGGTCCACGATTTTTGCCGCGAGCCTCATGCCTGTGGAGAATTGGACCTCCAGTTCACCCAGATCGTTTCCCTTTTTGTCGATTAACTGACTGGCCTTGGTAACGATGAAGCCATCGGCATGGATGGCGCACCCCATCGCGATCTGCTTCCCGTGGCGCTGGATGACAACCGTGGCAGGGCGACCCTTTTCCATAACCGGAACCCAAGCTTGGAGAATGGCGTGGGTCTGCCGGTCATATTTGAGGTGAGGCTTCAAACTGGGCTTCTTGCCGCCGTCGTTTTCAGGCGTGACTTTTTTTGGCTCCTGTTTCTGTTCCTCCTGTTTCTGGTCTTTTTCCTTCTCCTTTTCTTTGGCTGATTCCTTTTCTTTTTCCTGCTCTTTTTGGGCAGGGGGATTTGGTGCCGGCGCTGCCGGCGTTGCGTCTTGAGCAGCCAAGGAATAAGTCAGGCTGATGAGGCAGAGAGAAAGTGTGATTGGGTTGTTCATATTGTTTTGAGGAACGATGGTTACTTTTTCTCTACTATGGTTGATTCTCCGGTCATTTCGGTTTCACCCCGCTGGGCTTTGATGGTGAATTTGTCACCTGGGTTGAGTGCCCTGATGATGTCAGCAGCGGCGGCGGGACTGTCCACGGATATGTCGTTGATGGAGAGCAAAACATCGCCAGCCACCAGTCCGGCGCTGGCCGCAGGGCTATGTTCGGCTACACTGGCTACTTTTACTTTGCCACCGGCGTCCTCTAGGCTACTTCCGAAGTAGAGCCGGGGGCCCGTGGGGGCCTCGGGGAGTTTTGGTTCCGGCGGCGTATCACCGCCGGGCGCATCACTGTCTGGCTTTGTCTGGCGTTTTGCTAGGACTATCTCCACATGGGCGTCGCTCCCGCCGCGCTTGAGCGCCAGTTTCAACTTATCCCCGGGCTTCCCCGCCACCAGCATTCTTTGCAGAGCATGGAATGTTTTCACTTCCAGATCATTGCAGCGGAGGACAACATCCCCAGGCTTTAGTCCGGCCTTGGCAGCTGGCGTATCATCACCGACACCATCGACCCGCACGCCTTCCTGGCTTTCACGGTCAAAGGTCGCGCCGGTCATGGGGATGCGTGAAGGATCTGCCCCAAAGCGCTGGCTTCCCCATGATTTGCCGGAAAGCAGCTTATCCCAATCCATCCGCAGGGTGTCGATAGCCACGTGACGATTTGCCTCAGTGCCACCGTGGATGCTGCTGTTAATGCCTATGACGCGGCCCTGCAGATCAAACAGAGGCCCGCCAGAGTCTCCGCCGATGAGCGGACAGTTGCTGAAAATAGCTCCATCATTATCCCGCCGCCAGACTCTTCCGAGGCGCACGGGAGGGCGGCGTTCATAGCTGAATCCCCCCGGGTGCCCCATGGCTACGCACCAGTCTCCTAGGCGCAGGGTGTCTGAATTGCCCAATTCTGCCACCGGCCAGTCTCCCGGCTCATCTATTTTGGCCATACCGGAATCGGTAGTTTTGTTGGAGCCGAGGGCGGTGCCTTTTACTTTTCTTCCATCCGGGAAGATAATGGTCAGGCTTTTTCCAGTGGCCGCGGTCACGTGAGCAGCGGTGAGGATGAGCCCGTCTTTACCGACGATCACGCCGCTGCCAGAGCCCGGCTTTGCTGGGTCAGAAGAAGTGATGGCCACCACGCTGCCCATGACTTTGACCGCGACCTCCAGCACCTGCTTTTCCCGTGACTGGAGTTGCTCCATGGTATCAGCCCTGCAGACTCCGCCGGTGAAGGATGCCAGCAGGAGGAGAGAGAGGGCAGTAGGACGCAGCATTTTCATAGTTTGATGGAGTGGAACCTATACCGTTCAGTAATAAATGACAAGGAGGTAAGCGAGGGAGGCAGGCCCCGTTGTGGTCACGCCTTCGCCAGCACCGTCGCACAGCGTCCGCACAGCAGCGGGTGCGCGGCATGGGTGCCGATGTCTGGAAGATGGCGCCAGCAGCGCTGGCACTTCTGGAAGGCGGTGCGGCTGACGCTGGCGGCGAGGGTTTCTCCGTGGCGCCATGTGAGGTCGCTGATGATGAGGAATTCTGTGCTGGTGGCGCGATCTTTCAGGACGGCTTCAGCTGGGCTCCCGGCGGGGACGGTGATGATGGCGGAGGCCTCCAGGTTGCTACCGAGGAGCTTTTCTTTCCGGGCTTTGTCCACTTCTTGCTGGAGGGTATCCCGGATGGCGTGGAGCTGGGCTACGGCCAGGGTGGCTTCATTGCCTGCGAAGGCGGGATCCGGCACGGGGAAGTCCTGTGCGTGGATGCTGTCCGTGTGTCCGGCGTATTCCCATGCTTCATCTGCGGTGAAGGCGAGGATGGGAGCGAGCAACCGGCTGAGGTCGTGCAGCACCCGGTGCATGGTGGTCTGCGCGCTGAGCCGGCGGGGGCTGCTCCGGTCGTCGCAATACATGGTGTCCTTGGTGATGTCTACGTAGAGCGCGCTGAGGTCCACCGCACAGAATTGATTCAGGGTCATGAAAACCTTGCGGAAATCATAGGTCGCGTAGGCGTCGAGGCAGTCGCGGGTGACGGCATGCAGCCGCTCGAGGATCCAGCGGTCCAGCAATGTCAGGGCACTGTTTTCCACAGCGTGTGCCTCCGGGGTGAATCCATCGAGATTTCCTAGGAGGATGCGGAGGGTATTCCGAAAGCGGCGGTAGACCTCACCGTTCTGTTCAAAGAGTTCCTGAGAAAACGGAACGTCGTGTTGCCAGTCCACGCTGGCCACCACAGCCTGACTAGGTCTGCGCCGTATTTGTTATAGTAATGATCGGCCGTCATGGGCTTACCGGCGGCAGGTTTTTTTTGTTGTTGTGCAGCGTCCCGGGCGTGCTCGCCCTGGTCTTGGTCACTCTTGGATACTTTTTTCCCCGTAGTGTCGGTGACAAATCCATGGGTCATGACGGCCTTGTAGGGCGCGCTGCCCCGGTGGATGACGCTGCACATCAGAGAACTCTGGAACCAGCCACGGTGCTGGTCGGTGGCTTCGATGTAGAGGTCGGCCACGCCGTCATTTCCGAGTTCGGGGTGGGCACCGGTGACGGCCATGCTGGAGCATCCAGAGTCTATCCAGACATCCAGGGTATCACGGCCCCTGGTCCAGCCGGAGGGAAGGCCCAGCATCTCTGTGAGTTCTGCATCTGTGCTGGTGAACCAGATGTTAGTGCCTTCTTTTTCGATGAGGCTGCCGACTTTCCGGGCGACAGCGGCATCTACCACCGGCGCACCGTCCGGCTTTACGAAAACGGGGAGAGGGACGCCCCAGGTGCGCTGCCGGCTGATGCACCAGTCGGGGCGGCTTTTGGCAGTGCCGTGGATGCGGTCCCGCCCCCATGCGGGGAGCCACTGCACCTGATCTATCTCGCGGAGTGCATCGCTGCGTATGTCTTCGATGCGGAGGAAATACTGCGGCACGCTGCGGAAAATGATCGGGAGTTTACTGCGCCAGCAGTGCGGGTATTCATGTTTATAGCTTTCCT
>JAYVJI010000041.1:0-5846 GCA_043769435.1 Verrucomicrobiota bacterium | reverse complement strand
TGAGGTGAATGGAAGCATTGGCTCTCCAGACGACACATGGTCCGGGCCAGAATTTAATAAAACATGCGGCAGTTTGACCATGAGCGCGACCATAGATTTCTATGAAGACCAAACTATGCCTACCACTATGCCTGTAGGACCTACAGTGGTGGGTTCGACGGCCAAGCATCCGGCAGGTAAACTTCCCCACACGGAGCCGGGGGCGGATGATCCAACCGTATCTATGACGGGAACGGTTAAAGTGCTGCGAACGCTGACAGTAAAATGGGATTGCTGCAAAGACCCGGGGTCTGACACCGAAATAGTTGAGCGAAGTTACACTTACAACGGCGTGACAATTGATCACTAGACCGAAAACGGGGAAACCAAATCAATTATAAAAATGAAAATAAAATTGACGCTCTTTTTATGCGGCCTCTTTGCAGGGATCGGTTTATTATGGACCGCCTTTCTTTTCCAAGTAAATTTTGTTCCGGGACTGGAATCGGGCGCATTGGTTGGTAGGCCTGATTTTTTGCGTGATGTGGATAGATCCACGCTGTCCACGGAGACCAAGGTACGCTATGCATTTTCTGTTTTATCGCACAATATAAAGCTGAAATGTAAAGCGAATGTCTTTGCGGCAGCCATGCGTGGCTGCGCTTTCCGTAGTGAGGAAATATATGTCGGAGTTCAGTCCGGAGTCGCTACCGGCATACAAGTACTCCGCTGCCCCCATGGAGAACTGCAAATCGATGTGTTTTTCGGCGGTAACTTAAAAACAAAATATTATTTTACAATCAATCTGAAGGGCGCGCCCGATGATGAGCACGCCGAAGAGATTATGAAGCAGTTATTTCTGGGAAACCCGCCGTCCTCTGAAAGTTACTATGTGACCGGTTACGCTTTATTTTACCCTCATACCACCGGGGATCCCCGTAAAGCTGGAAGAACTGAAGCCTACACCGCATGGACCACTATTTTTTCTCCGGAAAGCCCTTAGCGAGCAAGGGTTTGTAAGCGCGAAGCAAAGCCGCACGGTGGACCTCGCGGGGAACCAGACCTTCTACAAATACCGCGCCGCCGGTGCAGGCGCGGCGCAGTTGAAAAAGTCACACACCACGATTGCGCCGCCGTCAGTTACGATTATGGTCTCAACGGCCGCGTGACCGCCCAGACGGGCAGCGCGGATTATCCCGTGCGCTATTCCTACGATACCACCGACGGCTGGATGACCTCCCTCAAGACCTATCGCGACGGGGATGGCTGGAACTGCCTCCTGCGCGCCATGGCCATCGGCTATGAAGACGCCATTTGGGAACAAGGGTTCAACGCGACCTGATTACCTTCTGCGTTTACTGGGGAGGATATGGCAATGCCCGTGGAAGGGCGCTGGCGCTATCGCCTTTGGTCTGAGAAGGGAAAGGAAGTGGCTGCCTCCTTGTAAGCCGGATTTTGTCCCTGCCAGGCGAGCCTGACACAGTGAGGGGCATTCCTCTGACTACGGGTGACCCCGCAGCCCCCGATGCGGAAGCACCGGATGCAACAACCCGGGATTATCCGCAGCTTGCGCTGCGGGTCGGACAGGCGGCCCGTTTTCCCTGTTTGTCTTGCACCGCGCGGGGTTTGTCATGCCCCCGGCTTTGCAGCACGGGGCGGTGAGCTTTTACCTCGCCTTTTCACCCTTACCCTGGGCTGTCCCGCGCCTCATTTCTGAGACCCGTGACCGCTTCAGGGCGGTTTGTTTTCTGTGACACTTTCCGTCAGTGGGGGCTTGCGCCGTCCACTGCCCGCGCTCTTCACGCGGCACGCTGCCTTTTGGTGTCCGGACTTTCCTCCAGCGCAGCTTCGCAGCCACGCCGGCGACCCTCCCGGAGACAGCCACGGTTCAGCTAGCCTTGTTTCAGTGGAATGCAATGCAGGAATTCAAGGAATTGACGGCGACGGTATCAGGCGGCGTCTGCCTCCCACGCAGCCGGGCGCCAGTGCGGATTCTGTATTCATTCATGCGCTGGATGATGCTGACACCGCCCTGTGTGTGAGGCATGGCAGGGCGGGGCGGGGCTGCTGCGTCTGCTGTGTTCGTGAAATTTGCTGCTGGACCACGGGGGCGGGCTGTGCTTCGAACAGGGTCTTATGATTGAAGCTCTGCATGGCCTGCTGGCCGCCGCCCTGGAAGAAACCCGCACCTTGTCCACCGATGCGGCGCTGGAGGAGTGCCGGGTGAGATACCTTGGCCGGAAAGGAAGTGTCACGCTTCTCAGTGCCGGCATGAGGGACGTCCCTGCGGAGGAGAAGGCTGCGACCGGCGCAGCGTTGAATGAGGCCCGCACGGGCATCTCCGGGGCGCTGGACATGCGTAAGTCCGAGCTGTTGGCTGAACAGGACGCGCGGGAGGCGCTGGGCGTGGACCTCAGTCTGCCTGGCCGTCCGCTGCCCCGGGGGGGACTGCACCCCATGACGCAAGTGCTCGACAAGGCTGTGCAAATACTCAGGCGCATGGGGTTTGCCCTCGCCACCGGCCCAGAGGTGGAGACGCCGTGGCATTGCTTTGATGCCCTTAATACGCCGGGCGATCACCCGGCGCGCCATGAGAGTGACACGTTCTATTTTCCTAACGGAAACCTGCTGCGGACTCACACCAGCAGCGTCCAGGTCCGCACCATGCAGGCCCAGACTCCCCCGGTCCGGATCATCGCGCCGGGCAGTGCCTTCCGGCGCGATGAGATCGACGCTACCCACCTCAGCGCCTTTCACCAGCTGGAAGGCCTCTACGTGGCCGGCTGCGTCACGCTGGCGGATCTGAAAGGCACGCTGGAGCAGTTCTTCCGCGCGCTGTTCGGAGCAAGGACCCAAATCCGCTTCCGTCCGCATTTCTTCCCCTTCACTGAGCCGAGCTACGAGGTGGACGTCCTGCTTTCTCCCCGTGGCCAAACCCCGCGCTGGGTGGAACTTCTGGGCTGCGGCATGGTGGATCCGGCGGTCTTCACGGCCATCTGCGAGAGCCGGGGCGACGAGGTCTACCATCCGGATAAAGTGACGGGATTCGCCTTTGGCATGGGGCTGGAGCGTCTGGCTATGCTCCAGTGGGGCATCCCGGATATCCGCCATCTCATCGAAAATGATGCCCGCTTTCTGGCTCAGTTTTCCAGCGCGGGCTGAGGCTGCGGCGGCGCTCCCACGTATATATTCTTTTCACCTTTGGCAGGTCAAAGCAGCCTTTACATCAAGCGCAGCCCTGCTTTTGTTATGTAGAAATGGCCATCCTCCGCACCTCTCAGGGACATGAAATCACGCTTCCCGCAGGCCGGGTGAGCGTGGGGGAATCCCCTGCCAACGAGCTGCCGGTGGCCCGCGGGCTGGGGCTGGGCGGGGTGCATTTTCATATGCAGCCCTGGGAAGGCGGACACTTTCTGGAGGATGCGGGGAGCGGCCTGGGCACTCTGGTCAACGACCGGAAGGTCTCATGGGTGCCGCTGCAAAACGGGGACATCATCACCGCCGGGGAGTTGCGTGTGACTTACATCAAAGACCCGGCCGCCCCCGTTCCGGCGATCCCTGTCTTTGCTGAAAGCATCACCCTTGATACCAGCCCCGTGCCTGTCACGGAGCCACAGCCAGCAGCGGAGGCGTCCCGCCACCTGCAGCTCCCGGCTCCTCCTCCGCAGCCTCCGTCATGGTTGCCGCCGGAAGCCCTGGAGCCTCCTAGCCCGCCTCCGGCCTGGGACCCGCAGGAACTAACCGGTGAGACCGGCAAGCGCCGCCCCGGAGTGCAGACCTTGCTGGTATGTGCGCTGCTGCTTGCTGCAGGAGCTGCCGTTTTTTACATCCTGCGTGGCCGGGGATGACCGGATCTGTCTTGATTTTGCAGTAAACTGCCAGTCACTGAGCGTTATGAAGAAAAAATCTATTGCTACCGGGGCACAGGAGTTGCCCAGCCCGTCAATCCAGCGGCCTGCGGCGGGCCAGGAAGACGTGCCCCCCGCGACCTTTACCAACGCCGTCGAGCTGCTGGCGTTCACTAATGCACGGGCCGGCAAGGACGTCTATCGTGACTTGCTGGTGCCTCAGCGGCTGTTTGTTGCCTGGGAAGCCTGCCAGGCCGGAAATACCGCTAACCGCAATTATCAGCTCGCGATGGTCATGCCTTTCGCCATGCCCCCCACCGTCTATGATTCCATTCCCCGGAACCTGAGCTTTGTAGATTTCATCTGCAGCCTGCAGGGGGTGGCACACGCCTCAGGAAATACTGCCGGGG
This sequence comes from Verrucomicrobiota bacterium, assembly GCA_043769435.1. GTDB lineage: Bacteria > Verrucomicrobiota > Verrucomicrobiia > Verrucomicrobiales > V1-33 > JAYVJI01. The sequence continues at coordinate 1,609 of JAYVJI010000041.1, read as the reverse complement.
TATTTATCAGCTCCGTGCGGCCGGGGATTGACGGCACTGCTGCCGGCTGGGATTGCGGCCGGGCTGTGGAGATAAGCCGCTGGCGCAACATACTGAGGGGGCTGAATCTCGAACCGGCGAGACAAGCAGGGACTGCGCGCGAGACCAGGAAAACGGTGGACCTCCGGCTCATGCTGCTGAAGTATCATGCCTCCATTCAGACCTGTGATCTCACCGCCCGGAAACAAACGTGGAAAGGTGCGAATCACCAGTTTCTGAATAAACTGAATCGTGGAGAGGCCATCGTGGCGGAGGGTGCCGTGGCTCTGTGGCGCTGCATTCAGCCCGAGCTTTCGCACTACAACCCATACGTGGAGTATCATAACCCGGAGTGCTGGGACGCGATCTTTGCGGACCTCAACCCGGAGATCCTGAGCCGCCTTGTCACAGAGCACGGCCCCTTGCAGGATACCGGTGAATCCCTGCACTGGCAGATGCTGGAACCAGAAAACGCGCTGAGTGACTACCGGCTGGGGCTGGCTACCCCAAGTGGGTCCATGCCTCACGTGCTCTGCTCCATCAACTGCCTCACGCCACGCTATGTCGCGGCGGGTAGGCTCTACTCCGGCCCGCAACCTATTCTCCGGCGTTCAGGCGAAACGCCGGATCTCTATCAGTTCAGTATTCCCCGCTCCGCCATGGAGTCAGAGGAGGGACTGACGGCACTCCTCCGCCTCCGCGTTCCCGCCCCGGAAAAAGTACGCGGAGACACCCGCATCGTATCCACAGCATGCTGCGTTGAAGCTAAAATCTCGCGGGACGGCGACGACACAGATTCCGTCACCATCAATGCCACCGTCTACTCTATCAACCCGCCCAGCCAGGGCTACATAAAGCACAACGGCAGCATCCGGCACATTCGAGGCGATGAGGCCCACAGCGGGACCGTTTTTGACCACAGCCTGGCTGAAGCAGCAGGCGCAGCCATAGCCGCCATGCAGTTGGCACCGGACTACCGCGAGCCCGGTAAGCTCTACCTGCGCATGTCCAAAAAATACCCTGAGCAGCTCGCGACATTTTTCCGGCAGCTGCCACCCGGAGTGGAACTAAAGCTCTGCCCGGAACTGGCCGGGCTGGAGCAGGATCCCACCGCTGCCACCTTTCAGTTGGATGTGCTGGAAAACGGGATCGACTGGTTCGACGTGAGCGTGGTAGTGAATACCGGTGACACCACCCTGACAAAAGAAGAGACCAAGGCCCTCATGGATGCCAAGGGCGGCTGGGTCAAGCTGAGCGGCAAAGGCTGGCGGCAACTGAAGCTGAACTTCACCCCTGAACATGAGGAAAGTCTGGCCCGCCTGGGCCTGTCCAGCAGCCAGCTGGGAGGGGACAAGCAGCGGTTTCACGCGCTCCAGTTAGCCGAAAATGCCGCCCGCCGGTTTATGCCAGCGGATCTGGCGGAAAGCATCCGCCGCCGCGCAGCAGACATCCAGGCCCGCGTCACCCCGCCAGTGCCCGCCAGCGTCTCCGCCACTCTCCGCCCCTATCAGGAAGATGGTTTCCACTTCCTCTGCTACCTCTCCGCCAATAACTTCGGCGGCCTCCTGGCAGACGATATGGGCCTCGGGAA
>JAYVJI010000040.1:0-8989 GCA_043769435.1 Verrucomicrobiota bacterium | reverse complement strand
ATTTTTTTCCTATCACCAGCAGCACTCCGCTGCCACCAGCAGCGTGGGAGACCTGCAGGCAGTGCTCCAAGTTGGCCCTCGCCTTTACCCGGACCTCCTCCGCAGGATCTGTGAAGCGGACCCCCCAGTGGGCGTGATTGATGGCATTGTGAACAAAGACGCCGGATGTCCGAACTGCCTCGCGGGCTTCCTCAGGCGTGAAGCTGCCCGCCTCATCAAAATCAACACCATCCATGCCGGCTTCAGCAGCCATTTTGAGGCGGTCGGAGATGCTGATCGGTTTGTCTCCGTTCTTGTTAGCTATCATGCCCAGTTTGCAGGATAGCAAAACTTTTTTTCCAGCCGGCGAAAGCACGATCGCGCCAGCAGTCGCGGGGCTATCAGCTGCCTGTGAAACATAAGGCGTGGCTAGAGCGGCCGTACCGGTGGCAATGAAGTGACGTCGATCAAGTATCATAAAAATTATGGTGTTGGAATGGTTGGCCCCGGCAGCGTCTGCCCGTTTTGAAAAAGCTGCTACCTGAAAAAGCGCTTTAGGACTTCCTTTTCTGCGGGCAGGAGTGAATCCTTCCACACCGCATCCCCGCCGTTTCCGCTGGACTGCAGTCCTCCTCCGGACTGGGGGCCAGCAGCTGTCTTGTCCAGCTTATGCTCCATCTCTGCCGTCCCCAAGGCATCCCCGGGGCGAGCCCGGCTGAAATCCTCACTCGTTAATGGCTGCGGGGCATTGGTTTTCAAATCGGCGGGCTCGTCACTAAGGGGCAGCGGAGCCACCCCCGGGCCGCGCTGGATGCCGCCGTTGCCTGTTTGACCTTCACCAGTCCCGTCAGGCCCGTCAGGCCCGTCAGTTCCCTCGCCGCCCCGGCCTTTACCCTTACCCTTACCATTGAGCAGCTCATCCAGCTCGCTCTGGGCGCTGCCGCTTCCACCCTCACCCCCTTTGCCGTCACCGGCTTTTCCGCTGCAGTTTTTGCATTTTCCCGCAGCCTCCTTCATGCTGTCTAACATTTTTTTCATTTGCTCTGCGGACATCGACTTCAGCGCGGATGGGTCCACCTTGCTGAGGGCTTCAGCCAGATTCTTGTTGAGGCCAATGGGTGAATTCTTTATTCCCTCCAGCGCGGAACCCAGTTCCTTTGCCAGCATTTGTTGTTCAGCTGCGCTGAGTTCATCCTTCATTTCTGCGAGTGCGGAGGCAGCCGTTGCTGATTTTTCTAGGTGCTCGCCCAAACTGGTCAACTGTTGCTGCAGCGAGGCATCAAGATGGTCGGCAGCTTCCAGATTGCTATGGCTATACCATTCCGCAGCTGGCTTATTGTTTAACTCCTCCAGCTGCTTTTACAGCTTCTCCAGGTCCTCCGTGCGGAGTGTGTCCTTCAAGTTTTCTAGGGTGGCTTCCAGCTTGTTATACACAGCTGGCGGTGGCACGTCCATCCGCGCGACGTCCGCTTTGATGGGGATGAAGAGCGCCCCGGCAGCCAGTGCGGCCGCAGCCACGGGAGGTGCGATCCAGCGCCAGTCCAGGCCAAATCCATCGGCTGTCTTTTCCGGCAGCGGCGGCCATGATGTCATGCCCGCACTGGCGGCAGTCAGCGCACTGTGCAGGTGGAGGTGGCCTTCCAGCCGGATCAGTCCCTCCGTCTCGTTGAAGAAGCGCCGTCTCGCCATCAGCCAGCCGGTGAAAGCAGCGAGCATCATTCCCCCTGCAATGCCGGCACTCATCTGTGCGCCAGTGATCTCCCGGCCACCACTGCGCAGATACAGCGCTGCTCCGAAGCCCGCTATGCCCAGGCCCACCGCCACCGGCGTGCTGTAAAAAAGGCACCAACCGGCATTCACTTTCAACGCCGTGCGGCGGGCCAGCTGCCTCCACGCGGCTTCCCGGGAATTCGGATCATTGGAATCAGGCATCATACTTCCCCCTATATTAAACCTTTCCGCCAGCTTTGCGAGCACAGAATTGCGAACTCACATATGCAAGCTATCCAATATCCAAGGTATGCCGGATGCCGGCCGGAAGGCATCAGCTCCTGCGGCCCGCGCGGCGTTTGAAAAATGCATGCAGGGCAGGGACATAAGAGCTTCCCGTCCTGACCCCGATGAGGTCCACTCCGCATGAGCGGAACGTGGACTCTAGGCCTGCCTGCCAGACTGCGCGTGCCCGGGCATACTCGTCCCGGGTCCAGCGGGCACTGGTATTGACGGTGATTAACTCGCCCGTCTCCGGGTCCGAAAGCCGTATGTGGCCGACATCCGGCAGGACTTCCTCCGCAGGATCCGTGATCTGCACTGCCACCACGTCATGGCGCACTGCGGCGACCCTGAGGGAATGCGTGAAATCTGGAGCGATGAAATCCGATAGTAGAATCACAAGGCTGCGTCTGGGAAGAAGCGCCGTGAGCTTGTCCAGCGCCATGCCGATGCCTGTGCCCGTCCCGGCTGCCGGGTGGTGAAGGATCTCCCTTGCTATCCGCAGACAGTGAGTGCTGCCCTTCCGGGGTGCTAGGAAAAGCTCAGGACGGTCACTGAAGAGCAATAGCCCCACCTTGTCCTGGTTAGTAACGGCGCTGAATGCGAAAACTGCAGCGATTTCCGCCGCCAGTTCACGCTTCGACATATCCAGCCCACCAAAGTTCTTGGAAGCGCTCACATCCACGGCAAGAAATACGGTCAGTTCCCGCTCCTCTACAAATTTCTTGATGAATGTCAGCCCCATTCTGGCAGTGAGATTCCAGTCTATGGAGCGCACCTCATCACCTGGCTGATACTCCCGGAAGTCGTCGAAATCAATGCCCTGACCCTTCAGCACTGAACGGTATTCGCCGCCCACGGCAGCTTTCACTATCCGCCGGGTGCTCAGTTCTATCCGGCGGACTTTTTTAAGAATTTCTGTTAGGGTATCCGCCATAAAATGATGGCTATTTGTGTGCCCATGCACCGGCGGGGGTCCGGCGGGCCTCATCCTCTGCCATGGTCAGGAGATTGTGAAAATCACCTGCGGAGAGCTTTTCCTCAGGCAGTTCCCGGGAGCAGGGCTTGATCATGGCCAGCCCGTTTTGCACCAGCAACAGCGCCAGATTTTGCAGACCGGTGGATCCATCGTCAAGATAAACGAACGCCAGAAAATTTCCCGTTGGGTCCTTCTCCCATTTCGTGGCGATTCTGAAGGGACGGTTGCGCAGCAGATTGGTCGTGAATTCCGCGGCGTCTCCACCCGCTGACCTTAGCCGGTCCTCGGTCTGGATCCCGAAGTGATCTGCGAATTCACGGGCGCTCTCCGGGCTTCCTCCATTGACCTTGACCGTGCTGACCCAGTACAGCGAAAACCGGTGCGTGCCCTGCGGGTGCACGATGTTGAAAACGTCACCGTCATTTCCGGGATCATCCTCCAGACGGCAATTTGTGAGCACCTGATATGTTGAGCGGGGCTTGCCGGTTTCGTCATCTATGGGAATGCGCGGGCTGCCATCCGGCCCCACATGCGGAGAAGAGTCCAGAAGCCCGGGCTTTCCATTGATCACAGGCGTGGTTTCGTGGTTTTTCGCGTTCCGCTGCACAACCCAAGCCACAATGACCAACACCGCGATAAAAATCAAAGTGAGTGCAAAGGTGTAACTAGTACTGCGGTCGGGACCGCGTGTGGGAGCGTCGTCCATGGATAAAGCGAACCTCATCATGCCCCCTCACCTCGCCGCGTGCAACGCACTTTTTTCCCGGCTGGCAATTCCCGTGATTCCCAACAGGGCAGCCCGCGCGCTTCCCCTCAACATTTCTTATTATATTTTAAGGGCTGAAAACCAGGGGGATTTTACAAGGTTCCGGTGATGCCCCTGAGCGTGGAAGAAAACATCAGGCTCCCTTTGGAACTCAGGAGAACGGATGCGTCCTATGCGGAATATTTAATCTGTTGTAGGCGAAGCATCGAGTGCTAGCCAGCTGCGAGGGTGGCTTGAGCGGTTAGGAGCAGGCGCTGATCTGCGTGGATTTCGCCGGAGATCTGGACCAGTCCGCCCATGCGGCCTATGACTTCGGCGGTAATCCGCAGGGTTTCGCCGGGCAGGGCGCTGCCTGTGATCTTAGCTTGGCGTACGGCTGTGAGATAGAGCTGCGCAGCGGGCGGGATGAGCGGGTCCGACTGGGCGGCGATGCCTCCTGCCTGGGCCAGGGCTTCGATGAGGAGCACGCCGGGCATCATGGGGGCACCGGGAAAATGCCCCGCGAGAAAATGCTCATCCCCGCGCAGCCTGTAGCTGGCGGTGGCCTTTTTGCCTGGCTCCAGTTCGTCTATATTATCGATGAAGCGGAACTCCGGACCGTGAGGCAGTGACTTCAATGCCATGTCCGCGGTCATGGGGCATGGAGTCACTTTGGGAAAATAGTGTTCACGGTTTTGATGAAGTCTTCTGTGGAACGTGCAGAGCCGTGCATGACGGTTTCATCGCGGAGGAGGAGTTTGGGCATTTTGATGTCGTTACCTGTCAGGCGCGCAAATACCCCGAAATTCATTGAAAGCGACTGACCGACTTCGGGGCTTTTCAATGCGGCATCCAGTGCCTCCTTGCCGCAAAGAGCGTTAGCCTTGGTCACAGCATCGAGCAGTGAAGGCGGGTTGGTCATGAGAAAATCATGGAGTTCCGCAAATTTCTCCGGTGCGGCCTTCCACGCGGCTAGAGCGAGGGAAGCCAGCTCGCAGGCGTGGGCGTGGTCTTGCATCCCGGCTTTCATCCAGGCATTGCACGCCCTGTTGAGGGGAACGGGCATAACAATAAACGCAAACTCTCCCGGCCGACTGGTTTTCAGTTGTTTGATGTCGCCATACATGTCCCGGCAGGAGGCGCAGGTGTAGTCAAAGTATTCCACGAGGACGTATTTGGCATCAGGGCTGCCGAGGATGGGAAGGGTGCGGGCGTCGTAGGCCAGTTCCTTGCCAAAGAAGTAGACGTTGCGTGCGGGGCCTTCCGGTTTTGGGACAAACGGCAACGGTGCTTCACGGCCAGCGAGGAGGCCGCCTTCGGTTAGGAGATGGGTGGCAGGGCGCGGGCCGAAGACCTGACCGCCTATCAGGATCCCCGTGGCGGCGAGGGCGCTCAGCAGTGCTGCTCCGGTGACTCCGGCATTTCCCCTGCGGGTGATCCAAAGCCGCCGCAACAGTATGAGGGCGCTGCCGATGCCCAGTCCGTGCATGGCAAAACAATAGGGACAGAAAACATTTTTCCAGACCAGCAGTCCGCCAAACCACAAGGCAGCGAACAGCATGAGAAAAGCGGCGCCTGCCAGTAATTGCTGGCCGGTGCGGCCCAGGGTGTTTCCGATGGAGGGGATGGTGATCAGTAATACTGCGGCGTAGAGGCCGGCGGCGAGTGCGGTGACGGGAATGAGCATCCACTGTGACCATTCCCCGCCCAGGACTTCCCCGCATCCTTCCTTGCCTCCACATCCCTTGATGCTGGTGATGCTGCCGCTCCACTTTTGCCATGTGAGGTACAGCGCTAGGCACAGCGCCGCTCCGCACAGGAGCCGCAGCAGCCACTGGGAGCGTGGTGATTCAATAGAGGTGTCCGCCATTTGTATGAGTGTAAGGGACACTGGCCCGCACTGTCCACCTTGAATTGGAGGCTATTCTACCCGGGTCCAGTTTGAGTGGCCCTGCGTATTTCAGGCTAGATCTGCGGTTTTGATGACTTTTTTATCTGTAAAAAACTCGACGAGAGCATCCCGCGATTCCTGGGCATGGAGGGTGAACTTTGCCTTGGACTGGATGACGAGTTCATGGAGCAACTCGTAGCGGCGTCCTCCGCTTTGGGCATCGTAGGCATTGAGCGCGATGGTGTAGCGCTTCTCGGGGTCGATGGGGCGGCCATCGGGAAACGTCAGGGAGGTGACCTTGAGTTTGCTCCTCTCGCCTTCCACGGTGAGCTTGAATCCATCAAGTGCATGGGTTGAGTGTGCGGAGCTGAGCATTTCCTCCATGAGCGGGGTGAGGTCGGAGCCGCGGATGTCCGCCGTGGCCAGCCGGTTCTCATACGGAATGATGTCCCAGATGTCGCCCACGGTCTTGGGCCCGGCGGGCAGGTCTTTGTCTTCCTGAAAGAGTCCATGGAGAACTCCGTCCACAGTCACGCCGCGTTTTTGCAGGCCATGTCTGATGGCTCTGGTGATCAGCAGGAGGGCGGGGCTGGCCGCACCTGGCACGGGCGGGCGGCATGGCAGGGACGTTTCGAGTTTGCCTGCCACGGTCGCCAGCACCGCTTTGGAGGCATCCAGATGCTTTGCGGATGCGGAGAGGACCATGGGGTCCGGGGCGATGGATTTGTCCATCCTGACGGAGTTTAGTTTCGTCGACTGCAGCTTCCGGCTGCCAGCATCGAATACCAGATCCACTCTGCCGCAGTTAATGCCGTAGTAGTTCCCCTGAGTATAGGGAATGCCGTTGACCTTGAAGTCCGGGATGTCCTTGTGTGTGTGACCGGCGATCACCACAGCCAACTCCGGACAGGCTTTGGTGACTTCGTGGATGCGGTTGGCGAAGTCATCTGGCACCCCTTTGCCTTGGGCTCCTTTGAGCCCGAAGTGTGCCGCCAGCACGATGGCGTCCACTTTCGCCTCCTGAAGCCTGCGGATGGCAAACTGGACGGACTTCAGCGGATCCGCTGCGGAAAATTCACTCAACAGTCCGGGATGCAGCCATGCCGGCAGACCGGGGGTGACGCTGCCGATGATGCCGACGCGGAACCCGGCCACTTCCTTGATGATGTAAGGGGCGATTTTTCCTAACGGGTTGGACTTGTCCTTCAGTGAAGTCGTCCACATACCACCGTACTGGGCATTCGACCCGAGCACGAGCGCCCGGGATTTTTCCACAGCATTTGCCAATGGTTCCAGCCCCCAGTCCAGCTCATGATTTCCGATGACCCAAGCGTCGTAGTTGAGTTTGTTGAAGAGATCGATCATTACCTGTCCGCCGGTCATCCTGCTGACGTGGGTGCCTTGGTAGACATCCCCTATGTCGATCAGTATGTTGTTAGGGTTCTGGGTCTGCCATTGCCTCACCTGCGTGGCGCAGCGGGCGAGGCCGCCCAGATCTCCCTCTCCCTCGTAGGTGGAGGTGGGAAGAATGTGCCCGTGCAGATCCGTGGTGTGGAGAATGGAGAGCGTGACTGATTTTTCCGGCTCCGGCTGCTTCTCATCCTGTCCCTTCAGGATGGCAGGAAAGCCCGCAGCGATCCCCAGGGAGGATAGCGCCATGCGGGTGGTGAAATGACGGCGGGAGAGGCTGCGGGATGAGGGCGGCGCGGGATCGGTCGAGGTGGGCATAATACTGATCCCCAAGCAGGCAGGCGCGCCGGTGGCAAGCGGGGGAGGTCTCCTTACAGCCGTAAGCTATCTGGCCTCCGCGCTCCTGGAGGCAGCTGATGCTTTGGAGGCTTGCACGACCTCGTCCGCTCCCATGGGCGACCATTTGCTTCCGGTCCGCAGAGTGGTATTCACATTCGTCTGGCCCGGAGTCAGCGGGAAGACATGGCACTCAAGTCCGCGGCTGAGCTGGCCTACAGCCATGTCCGGCTGTTGATTGTGGTTCCGGTCGGCAGACAGGAAATCATCCGGCCCATCAAACCTCCCATCACCATCTGCGTCAATGCAGAGGAGGCGGCCCGCATGGATGAGAGCCCCGCCGGGTGGTGGATCATCAAGGTCAAAGACCTCCAGCCGGCAAGGCTGGGTGGCGGTGAAGCTGAAGTCCTTCAGCAGGCTGGATTTCCCGCGGTAGTTGATCTCATGATAGAGCGGCTGGGTCCAGCCTGCGTGCTGAGTCACCCGGCTGGATCCGGTCATGGCGGACAGGGCGGCATCCCGTGTGGAAATTGCCCTCAAGGTCGAGTCCGCAGCCGCTTCCGCAGACGCCCATGACAGGGAAACCTTTGCCGCCCCGGCGGAACCGTCACGCTCAATGAAGACGGGCAGTTGCTCTCCGGGCCGGAGGCGGACTTGCCGGCCGGCCGGTATCTGCGCACTTTTTTCCCGCTCCGGCACGAGGGTCACGGTATGCGCTGGTTGGCTGCCGGACCACGATGTCACCTTGTCTCCGGCAGAGTGGACTTTGAGTGTTCCCGAAACCGTACGAGCCGTGGCATTGGTAAGCAGGAACCGGCCCCTGGCCACTTCCCCGTCTGAGGATGAAACCTGCACCGTACACAGAGATGGCTCCATTTGCACAGCTGGCCCCGCCCCGGCCAACGCGCCCAGATATTTCAAAAGCGGTGCGGAAATTTCTCTGGCGGACCTAACACTTTCCCGCGTGGCGATGTCCAGCCGGTCTGGATAGGCGGCGAGGATCTGGTCTATTCTGGTCCATGCCTGCTGGAGCCTCCAGGGGTGGTTGTTCAGCCTCGCCATGCGGGCCATTTCCAGCAGAGCTTTGGTGCCCGTATTGATCCAGCCGCCGTCCAGAGCGGCCTGACTGGCGGAATCCTGAGCCCGGGTCGCAGAGATCCAGTCCCCCTGCCGTTCGAGCATATCAGCCCACAGTTGGTAAATGTGCGCTTCTATGCGTTGGTGGCCACCCCATTCCCGCGCTTGTGACGCTAGGTCAGCCAGCGCCTCGCCGGCATCAGCAGAGGGATCATCCACCATTTCCAGTTCGAGCCATGCCGTCTGAGCCTCCAGCCACGAGGATTGATCTCCCCCTGCCTTCCACTCAGCAGCCAGCCTGGTCAGGGTATCCTGTGCTGAAGCAAAGGCCCCGGAATGCGTGGCGGCCTCCACTATGCCCTGCACCTCCAGCCCCCGGAAATCCGCAGGAAGATACAACTCCTCCAGACCATCGGCGCTTGCCGGCGCCGTCCACAGCAACGTGCCTGTCACTGCGGTCAGTGAGAAGAGTAGGGCACGGGAGGGGGCTGGCATAGGCCCCACCATAGCACGAAATTTCCGCCTGCAAAAGGCTTTTACCGGGAATAGATACCACAGACGCGGAGGGGGCGGGCTTTTT